>CADBRG010000184.1 GCA_902797015.1 uncultured Lachnospiraceae bacterium | reverse complement strand
TTCACGAGCTGCAAACAACTGACCGGATGGTATTTCCTCTGTTCCGGCGGCGGCATGATCCGATACTCTCCATATTTAAAACGGAGGTAACCGTCGGCATCTGTCACTCCGGGAAAAACAATCCCTTCAAAAGAGATCTCCTCTTCACCCGTATACCAGCGCACCGGATAACCCCAGCATCTGTTGGGCGTGGGGAACATCAGGATCCTCGTCCATTTTGTATTCCGCTGTCCCGCCTGCCGGATCAGACGTTCATACCATGACAATGCTGTTTTTTCAGGTATCCTGTCTGCAATGCGGCACAGCAGCCGCTTCCATGCGCTTTTTTCCGCCCGGATCCCGGCTTTCGACCAGAGAACCTTTCGGACGAAAAAGCATTGTATATTTACAACAGTTCTGAAAAACTGCCTGTCCGGGACCGCATCCAGAGGGAAAATATCTATAAACACCCCCTGATCATACGGCATATGTTCTCTGCCGACCTGTTTAAACAACGTATTTTTCAGACGGAGTTTTCCATATCCCCAGCGATAACCCGGTGTGACTTTATGATCCTGAAAGTAATAACGCGTTGTATCAAGTTCTCTGACACATGCTTCCCGAAACCGATTGTACTCCTTCCGCAGCATAGCCACATCAGCATCATCATCCCAGGGGATAAACCCACCGTGACGAACCGCGCCAAGCATCGTTCCTGCCACAATGTTATAGTGAATATGATGCTTTTTGCATATCCGGTCCACTTCTGTAAGCAATTCCAGTTCCAAAAGCTGCAGCTGCCGAAGCATCTCCGGAGATAAAGTCAATTCTCGTTCCATTCTTTCAGATATTCCCGATAATCTTTATGTACATCAAGAATCCAATCGGAGTCACGGTGTGCACACCGTTTATCTTCCGGCGGCAGCTTCATATAATCCCCATATATGATCCGAAGCATCCCATCGTAATCCACCGGTATGGGAAATTCCTGATCTTCAAATTTTGCTGTCGTCAATTCCTTCCAGTCATCCCGCTTGTACTTGCCCTCAAAACGGGCTACGTCCAATGTTCCCTTTGTTTCGCACTTTTCCGGATCCCGAATGGCCATCCGCAGGCACAGATTTCCGGCAGTTTTTCTAAACCAGTATGGCACATGCATCATGAATTTCTGCCGAAAGCGGGTTGCCTCTCCTGTTGCCCGATATAATTCCGCGGTTCGTGACGCAGTCGCACATTCGATCAGGAACCATTGGAGTTTTTCACCCCTTTTTGTACGTGCGGCCCCGTTAAACGGATATATGTCCAGAGAAATCCCCATGTGAAGATCCCCCGGCTTCCGCATGCCATTTTTGATATATGCCGTACCATCTGCATATACTTTACTCCACACATACGGGAAGGCTTTTGTGTTATAGCGGTTCTGCATAACATATGGCGCTGGCAGCTCCTGCGCCACCTTCAGAAAACGATTATAGTCATCCAGGGGCATGGCAAGATCAATATCATCGTCCCAGGGAATAAATCCTCCATGACGGACTGCCCCCAACAGGGTCCCGCAATATATAGTATATGTAATACCATGCCTGCGGCAAAGTGCATCTACTGCTTTGAGCATTTTCAGCTCCGCCGCATGTACTTCCTGTAATAATTCGTCTGTCACTGTCTGCTTCTTTCTATTCGTCTATAACAGAATTTTCAAATGCCCAAAAGGCCGGCTTCGCTTTATATCTTTCGTCAAACAGGAGCGGACAATGCGGCATCGTCCCATCGCTTCCGCCTCCTACATCGTTTTTTTGCTGTAACCATGACTTTGAATCTATTACGCCCCAGAATGTAATTCCGGCAATATTGATCCCGTCCTGATGTCGAAGTTTCCGAAGCATCTGATAAAGCGCTCCATAATAATCTGCCTGGCGGGCATATTCAGAATCCCTGGTTTTTTCCGTTCCGTCAAAAGAAGGATCTGCTTTAATGTCCATTTCTGTCAGCATGATGTCGTCTGTTTCCCGGGCATATATAAGGATCCTTTGTGTCAGTGTTTCTATATCCGGCTGATCCACCCTATAGTGACCCTGCATGCCAAACCCGTCAATTCGTGTTCCCTTCCCGGGAAGGCCTGCGTATTCTTTGATCGTGCGAAGCACTGTAATGATCCTCTGTGCTTTTTGTTCATGCCACTCCGAATGATCATTATAGTAAAGCTTTATATCTGCCGGTGCATATTGATTTGCATAGCGAAACGCATTTATTACATACTGTTCACTGCCATATACTGCCCACCAGCTGGATTTTCTGGTGTGCCAGTCGTCCGTCAGCAGGTCATCACCGGGTTCTCTGTCTGTCCTCCAGACACCAAACGAATTGCTGGCAGCATCATTCACCACATCCCATCCATAAAACAGTCCGCTGAAAGGACTGTCCGGAGCAGTATAATGGTTCATCATCTCATGGATATACCACTTCAGCCTCTGATCCATAAGCTCGCGTGAAACATAAGGGCGTCTTTTGTCATATTCTTCATGGAAAAACCATTCCGGTGTCTGTGCATGCCAGATCAGTGCATGCCCCCGGACACGGATTTTCCTGTCCGGATGTCTCCGGTTCCATCTGACCAGATCATTCAAAATATGATCGGCTCTTGAATGATCAAGAGCCGGAACCAGCAATTTCTGTCCTTCCCATATGATCGTAGTGCGGCTGTTCGGCGGGCAGTACACCGGATACCCCCCCAGCACAGCACTGGGTTTTAACTCATTCTCAAGCGTTACCGCATTAAAATGTTTTTTTACAAGCGCCATGAGATTCCGGTCATACAGATCATCTGCAGAAATCGCTGTACCACATATAGCCCCTGCTCCAAGACCGTTATCAGATGATACTATGTCCGATAAAGCCGGCAGATCTTTCTCATACAGCGTGCCTTTTTTGACTTCGATGATTTTTCTTTTGACTTCTCTGACTTTTTTTCGGGCAAACCTCTTTACCGGGGATAATGTTCTTCTTACTTTTCTTTCCAGATCCACCACTGACACCAACCACAAACCTTTGAAACTAAAGTAATAGTATACATGTTATCTTTCATCTTTTCCAGTGTTTTGATTCAAATCGTTTTTAATCTGCGTAGTTGATATTTCGGGAGTCCGCGGCAGATAAATCACCTTACAATATTCTTTAAGAAAATCAAACTTTCCTTTCCAGTCATCCCCCATCACAAAAGTATCAACATGATACTCTCTGATGTCTGCGATTTTCTGTTCCCAGTTTTCCTCCGGAATAACCAGATCTACATATCTGATCGCTTCCAGCAACTGTTTTCTTTCCTGATAAGAAAAATAGCATTTTTTTTTTTTTAAGTACCAGTTAAACTCATCTGTGGATAATGCGACGATCAGATAGTCCCCAAATTCTTTTGCTCTTCTCAATAAATTAATGTGTCCGTAATGGAGCAGATCAAATGTCCCGTATGTGATTACTTTTTTCATGTTCCTACCGTTCTAATCCATTTTCATATCTATGATGTTACAGTTAATAATTGCTTTTTCACCCGAAGGTTATTAGAATGTATACCATAGTATGGCCGATTTTCCCAAGGCAAGAGTTATCACCATATTTTATATTAAGTGAGTGACCACTATGATTTCCGTTATTATTCCCGTTTATAACGTAGAACAGTATCTCGAAAAATGCCTGATCTCTGTTCTGACAAATACTTACCGCGATCTGCAGGTTATCTGTGTCAACGACGGATCTACAGACAGCTCTTCAGATATTCTTCAAAAATGGCAGCAGCAGGATTCGCGGATCATAGTTATTAACCAGGAAAACCGTGGCCTTCCGGAGGCAAGAAACAGCGGTCTGGAGATCGCAGCCGGCGAATATATTGCATTTGTTGATTCCGATGACTGGGTTCATCCTCAATATTTTCAATCCATGCTAAATTGCATGGAACAGAATAATGCCGACATGGTAATTTGCGGATGCCGGAAATTCAGTCCCGGAGAAGAAATCGATGTTAATCCCTTCACCGAAGAACCTCAATACCAAAAGCTTACTGCAAAAGAGTTTTACCATCACTATTATGCCAGACATATGATCTGGGCAAGGCTGCTTCGCAGGCAGGATGCTGAAAAACTCCGTTTTCCGCCCGCTGTAGATGCTTTGCAAGATACTTTATACAATTTAACGCTCATCTCGCGGATCAAACAGCCAAAAGTCTATGAAACAGACTCTCCTTTGTATTTTTATTTACAGAGGCCCGGCTCTCTTGTACGATCCCGTCCTTATGAAACATCCATCCAGATCTCTGAGTGGTATCTCAAAAACGAAAGGGATCCCCGGCATCTGAAAGCCGGTGACTGGGCATGGATGCTGCTTTTACAATCCATCACGATGGCTCTGTCGTGCCGATACTCAGCTTATCTCTGGAAGAACAGGGAACTCATCCGGCACACAAACACGATGCTCCGTGCGATGGCCAAAGACATCTGCCTGGACAGTTATATTAACTACTATGATAAACTGACACGTATGGCATCTATCCTCTTCCCGGCCATATACCGGCAGTTCAGGCTGCGTAATGATCCTTCCTTAAAAAGCTATGAACAGAATATCCGGAAGCAAATGGCTGTCAGGCAAATCTCTCATTAGCTCTCTTTAATGCCGCTTCAATAATCCGACACGCCTCATCCGGTGTGACGGCTCCGCACATTTGCTTCCCAGATTTTCATGGTCGAATCATCCTTTATGCAAAAATATCTGTACATGCCCGGAAAACGGATCATGACCGCATGCAGCAGAATATCTTTCCGGGAAATCAAATGACTTTGTTTCATCATTACAAGTAGTTTTTGCAACATCCTTTCCGCATGCATGACCGCCTTCTGATCTTCATACAACCTTGCACCATAGCGAAAGGAAAGCGCCATTTTCATAGCCTGCATAGTCAACATCCATGACCATACATGCTGAACATCTGTTTTATAATTCTCAACCGTCCAGTCTGCCAAGTCTATCGTTTTTTCGTAAGTAGCTGTTTTTACAATGGAATTGGGCCTTTGGAAATAATAATAAAGTGGTATATCTGTTCCATACACGACCGGGTTTTTAAATCTGGAAACCACACTCAGATTAAACAGTGTATCATCTGCCATCCTTACCTTCGAGATAAAACCTATATTCTCTATATCTTTTTTCCGATACAGCCTCCCCCAGCACATATGTCTGGCATAATAACTGTTGAAAAACTGTTTCCCGGACAATTTATGATATGGTATGTCTGAAGAATCTGTGATCACGACTTCTTCATTTTTTTCGAATTCCTGACAACCGCAAACCGATATGTCCGCGCCTGTCTGTTCCATACACGTCAACAAACTCTGAAAATATTGCGGATGTATCCAATCATCCGAATCAACAAAAGCAATATACTCGCCTGTCGCTGCCTTTATTCCATTATTTCTGGCAGTCTGAACCCCCTGATTCCGCTGGTTGACGATCAAAATGCGTGCGTCTTCATCAGCCAATCGCCCCAGAATGTCCAGGCATCGGTCCCGGCTCCCATCATTTACGCAGATTATCTCCAGATCCTTATATGAATTCTCCATTATGGATCGTATACATCTTTCCAGATACTGCTCTACATTATATACAGGTACAATTATAAACGTCAACCAGAAAGTGAGCCACCGAGGGTGCGGACAAAATTCTGGACTAAAATGAAGGAGTTCGCACGATGTATACACTTGAGCAAAAACAATTCGCTATTGAAAATTATATAAAGTTACAAAGTCTACGAAAGACTATTCGGTGCCTGGGTTATCCTGGATCAAGAGTTACTTTGCAGCAATGGATTGATGAATATAATACTCTTGGTTATGTTAAGGAGCCCAAACGAAGAAAACCTAAGCCTTGTTATTCAGAAGAGGCCATCACAAAAGCTGTGGATTATTGGGCCTCACATGGGATGAACATAACCAAAACCTGTAATGACTTAGGCTATCCTTGTCGAAGTGTTTTATCAAAATGGCTTGATGAACGTTTCCCTGACAGAAACAACAAATCTATACTAAAGGGTTCCACTCTAAAAAAATACTCGTATAATGATAAAGTGATTGCCTCTATTGAACTTACTTGCAGAGAGGCGTCCGCAGAAACGATTGTACAAAAATCAAAGATAAGCAGAACATCTCTTTACAAATGGAAGAGGCAATTAATACCTAATGGAGAGCCCCCTAAGATGATTAAAAAATCTAAAACCGAAGCTGAATTAACTATGGATATTGCTGAGTTAAAACAACAAGCAATCCTTCTTCAGAAACAGGTTCATAAGCTTCAGCTGGAAAAGGATGCGCTTGAAAAGGCCGCTGAGTTACTAAAAAAAGCAAAGGGCATCAATCTACAAAAAATAACCAACTACGAAAAGGCAATAATAATTGATGCCCTACGAAACAATTATTGCCTAAGGGAATTGCTCGAACTGTTCAAACTGCCCAAAAGTAGCTATTTCTATCAACATAATGCACTGAAGCGACCTGATAAATATAAAGAGCTCAGAAAAATAATAACAAATATATTTACCGAATCAGGTGATACCTATGGGTATCGTAGAGTTCATGCAATGCTGAAACGCAAATCAACAATTCTTTCTGAAAAAGTAGTTCGACGCATTATGAAAGAAGAAAAACTTGTAATCCAAAAAGTGCGAATAAGAAAGTATTGTTCATATGCGGGCGAAATTTCAGAAGCAGTTCCTAACTTAATTAAACGTAATTTTAAAGCATCTGTGCCTAATCAAAAATGGCTTACAGATATAACTGAGTTTCATATACCTTCAGGTAAAGTATATCTATCACCAATAATTGACTGCTTTGATGGCCTTCCAGTTGCTTGGACAATAGGTACATCTCCAAATGCTGAATTAGTTAATACCATGCTTGATATAGCTATTAATAATTTGCCTATGGGAGCCAGACCTATAATTCATTCAGATCGAGGAGCTCATTATAGATGGCCCGGTTGGATCAGTCGAATGGAAAAGGCTGGTTTAAAGCGTTCGATGTCAAAGAAAGGGTGCTCTCCTGATAACGCAGCATGCGAGGCATTCTTTGGTCGTCTTAAAAATGAAATGTTTTATAATCATTCATGAACAAATGTATCCATTGATGAGTTTATAGATATATTAGATACCTACATACGATGGTATTCAACTAGCAGAATAAAAATGTCTCTTGGTGCCATGAGCCCCATTGAGTATAGACGTAGTCTGGGATTAATAGCTTAGTCCAAGAAAACGTCCGGACCCTCAGTGGCTCACATTTAGATTAGCATTTATATACAATTACAGAAATCATCCAATGGTTCTCTCCTAATAATAGACAATTCCATTATTATTGATATAATAGTATCGATACAATAAATGTTTCATTCCCTTATTATTAGCATTACCTATGAAGCTTCTATTTATTTTGGAAACATTGCGGACTCGCGGTGCAGAACGCGTCACTGCTGTTTTGTCTGAACAACTGGCTGGTCTGTCACATGATGTTTACCTGATCTGTACCGGATTTGTCCGCGGTGATGAATATCCCCTTGCAGATAATATTCATCTTGAATTCATTCCTGAGGCAACAGGCAGCAGACTGCATCTGATGTTTGTGCGGATGCGCTTTATACGAAGAAAACTATCCGAAATAAAGCCGGATTGTATTATTTCTCTTGCCACTGCCCGAACATTGTTTATGACAATTGCCGGAAATCGGGGTTTGTCCATACCCATGATCTTTTCTGAGCGTAATGATCCCAGGCATGATCCAAAGTCTGCACTTGAACGAATGCTCCGCATAGTAAGCTATCGTACATGTAACCGGATCGTCTTTCAAACTGCGGATGCAATGAACTTCTTTTCATTCGCTATTGCAAAAAAGGGAACCATTATACCTAATCCCATAAAGCCTGGTCTGCCTGACATCTGGCAGGGGGAACGCAAGCCATATATCGTAACCTTCTGTAAACTGGTCCCGCAAAAAAACCTGTCCCTGCTTCTTCGGTCATTCCAAAAACTGACTGTCGATTTTCCGTATCTGCGGCTGGTCATCTATGGTGAGGGGGAATTACGGCAAACGCTTGAAAATGAAGCAGTGCAGTTAAATATTTCATCTCAGACAGACTTTAATCCTCACTCCAACGATGTTCACAACCTTATCCGGGATTGTGCCATGTTTGTATCATCATCCGATTATGAAGGACAGTCAAACTCCATGCTGGAAGCAATGGCTATGGGCCTTCCCTGTGTCTGTACAGACTGTTCGGGCGGCGGCGCCCGTGCTGTCATTCAGCATGGCATAAACGGCTTTCTGGTACCGGTCGGTGATGAAAATGCTCTGGCCGTTGCCATGCGCTATATGCTGACACATCCTGAAGAAGCCATGCAAATGGGTAAAAATGCATCTATGATCCGATACGAAAGGCGTCCGGAAATCATTGCGAAAGAGTGGGATCGTCTGATCAAAGACGTAATCTCAAAAAATAACAATCATTAATCAAAGAGGATCCTCTCCCAGGCTCTTACCACTTTCTCTTTTTCAAATTCCATACTCTGAAGCTGTGCCTGTTCCCGCAGTCTGCTGCACAATGCTTTGTCATCTGCCAATCTGCCCATCGCATCTGACAGGGCGTTTACATCCCCCACGGGAACCAATAGTCCTGTTTCTCCGTCTTCGAGCAGTTCATCCGAACCGGTGCAGCTTGTCGAGATACAGGGCAGCCCCATCATCATCGCTTCCATCAATGCATTTGACATCCCCTCGAAGTCAGAAGACAACACAAACATTTTCGCATTTCGGATATGTTGATGGATATCTTCCTGAAATCCTTCCAGAAAAACAAAATCCTGCAGCTGCAGTTCATCGATCAGGCTTTGCAGCTCATCATATAATTCTCCATCTCCGTATAAATGCAGCGTATACTCCGGATGTGACTTCCAAAAAACATGAAATGCCCGTATTAGCAGGACATGATTTTTCTGCTCAATATATCGTCCTACTGTTACGATCCGGTTTTGCGAAATCCTGTCAGCAAAACAGGTTACATGAATGGGATTCCTGATAATGCTGCTTTTTGCCTGAATACTGTCCTTGAAAAGCTGCTTTACACGTTCTGACTGAAAGACCACATGATCCGCTTTCAAAAGGCTGTGTTTTGTATCTTCATATTCTTTTGCCGGTTTTCTGGAAGGATCGTTTCGTTCAGACATTATTCTGCGGTCTCTCCAGCGGATCCTGCTGTTATAAAGATTCGGTTTATGCATCATACTGATGGTAGCATCAATATGATATTTCTGTTTTGCCCGCAGAATGCTCCATGCCTTAAAAGGCCAGCGGAACGGAATATGAAAGTATTTTGATAAAAACGTTCCTCTGTTCCAACTGCCGTCAATCACCGTTACCTCAGGCTCAATGGCATATGCTTTCCTGCCATCATTGTACATATGTAAAAGATATACGGCATATTTTCCGGAAAGCTCAGAAGCCAGTATGGTCGTCACACGCTCAGCTCCTCCGCCTCCGAGTGTGGTGATCAGCATCAGAATTGATTTCTTCTTATTTTCAATCCAGGGCAGATCGATCCCGCCGTCTTCTTTTCGGACTGGCCTGATCCCTTTATCCAGTATTGTTTTGTATCGTTTCAAGGGCTTAACCTGCAACGATTTGTTATTTTCCAATGATGTACAGTGATGCAGTCTGACAGAAGGATTTGAATTATGTGAAAAATCATGCTGCAGATTCAAAAAGGCCGTACAATTCCAAACTTCATGTTCAACTGCCTGCCGCTCTCCGCCAAGCTTAAAGCCTATACCGCCGGAATGTTCCTTCCGAACATTCCGTTCTTTCAATGTCTTTCCGTTTTCATAGGCAACGCATTGTTCCAGCAAAACCGGCTCTATCGGTCCGAAAACCGTTTTTGTGTAAAGATCAAACCCATCATCTATGTTGTGATGTGCAATACAGCGATAGAATCCATTCCCTTTCCCGACAGACAGCTTGGCTCCAAACCCGTCCGCATTACACAGCACCGGATCACAGTTGTCATAGGAATCACAGTCTTCCACCTGATTATAAGCCGGCCAGTCATCTTTTCCCACTCCGGGATAGGCGCAGATCAAAAAGCCCGTATCACCGTTATTGTGAGCCTCACAATTGCGGATCAGATTTCCGCTGCCACAGATAAAAAAGCCTGATAACGGGCTGTTTTGAAATACCAGTCCATCCATGACCCAATATTTCCCGCGAAGCACCATCAATGGTGCTTTTTTGTTCAGTTCCGATCCGTCCAGAACGGCCTGTCGCGCATGCTTTGCACGAACTGTGATCCGTTTTTCAAAGCTTCCGCCGGAATATGATGGCAGATAAAGCGGCTCCTGTAACCGATACACACCATCTGACAACACGATTTCTGAACCATCGCCTGCTATCTGCAAAGCTGTCTGCAGATCCATCGGTTCAGCTTCTGTTCCCTCCCGGTCGTCTTTTCCGTCCGGAGATACATATATCACTGTGTCATATCGTTTTTCTTTTTCTGGTACTGCCGTCTTCCCATCGTCAAAGAGATCACTCTGGAATGGATAATCCGGAATCACACATCGGATTGCATCGGCCGGCATCTCACTGCATTTCCCTTCTGACAGCTTTACCCGGATATCCGATATCCTGATCCGCAGTTTGCGTGCTGCGGCGAACCCGATTGCTATCCTGTTTTTGTCCTGCTTCATTAAAAAGTCACAGCCGGGAAAAGAAAGGATTTCTCTTTTCTCTCCTTTCTGCATCGCTGCCACAAAACCCTCATCTGTTTTGGCAAGGGAAAGATAACAGGTATCTCCGGGGAGAAGCACATCTTCCACAGACTGCATTTGAAACATCCTTGTCGGATCCAGCTTGCGGACCGGTGTATATTCCGCCGCTCCGGGACTTGTATAGCCCCCGACCGCGCGCAGACCATAGCCATGATTTCTACCGTCTACAGTCCGGAAACAGCCTGCCAGCAGATGATTGCGGTGTCTGGATTCGCTGCCGGAAAAAACAGTATCAGCCGCCATAATACCAAAGCCACTCTGGTAATCCGGAACCTCATCCGATTCCAGCACTTCAAAACATGCAGACAGCTCAATATTCTCTTTTCCCGGATCAATCTCACAAAACAGGTACAGGAAACTGTCTTCGGAATCAGCCAGCTTTCCTATCCGGGATGTTATTTCGATGCTGTCCGGCAACTTTGAATCCAAAACATAGCCTGCCTCCCGGTCGGAATTAAGAGACCAGGTATCATCGTCTATCCTTATCAAACCAGCGGAATTCCCGATTGCTTTCGCTTCCCATCTCAGGTTCATTTATATAAAACCTTTCATAAACAACCTAGCGATTTATTATTACAAGAAGATTTCTCTTAACTATACAGGCAAAAGGATATGAAATCTTTCCACAAACTGACAGTGCTTTTCTCTTAGGGGCCGTATAAGGATCCCTCAATATTTCTCTTACTTTTATTTCTGAAAAATAACCCAATGATTTCTTGATCATCGTCTTATATTGGACTATTCCACTTTCATTATCCAGTGTAGAGATTCTGTTTCCGGCAGTTACACATATAGTAAACATCTCCATCGTATAAGGTACCACCCATTCAGGTGCATATTCTTTTAAATAATCAAGTAATTCACATCTGACATATAGATAATCCAATATTTTATTATAAAAACCATAAAAAGACGCACTTCCTGCTCTTGTTCTATACATATACAGTACATCTTTCACTCTGGCGATCTTTCCGGCTTTGACTACTACACAGGGTGACCATAATGCATCCTGACAAAGTCTGCCGCTCAAAAACAGAGTGTCTTTTATTAAAGAAGCCCTATATAGTCCTTTCCATATATAGGCACCAGAGTCAGCGTCAAGAATCCTTCTCATCTCCTCTTCTATTGAGCTTATCCTGAATGCCGGTCCAGCAGATTCCTTTGGAGGGGAATTCAGCAATTCTTCTAAAGCTGTCTCATCGTCCTCCACAAATCTGCGAAATTCACAAAAAGCAATATCACTGTCTGATTCATTAATCGTCTGATATAAAACCTTATACATATCAGGTACAATTAAATCATCCCCGTCTATAAATCCTATATACTTGCCCCTTGCCAATCTCATAGCCTTGTTTCTTGAATCAGAAAGACCTTGATTCTCCTGATGGATCACACTAATACGCGGATCAGTTTTTGCATATTTATCACAAACAGATCCTGTTCCGTCTGTAGACCCGTCATCAATAAGAATAAGCTCCCAGTCAGAATATGTCTGAGCCAAAACAGTATCCAAACAGGCCGGCAGGTATTGCTCATTGTTAAATACAGCAATAATTATACTTATAGTTGGCATCTCCCGCATTCCGTCGCTTTCTGCATTTTTATCCGTTATAACTGTATCGCAGTTGCAATTCATTCCAGACATTCATTGATGCTGCAACAATTTGATCCATATCATAATATTTATACTCAGCAAGCCGTCCGCCGAAAAACGTTTTTTCCTCCCAGTCTGCCAATGCCTTGTACTCTTTATACAACAATCCGTTTTTTTCATCATTCACCGGATAACATGGTTCATCTCCTGGCTTCCATTCATAACTGTATTCTCTGGATATGATCGTTTGCGGGATTTCGCTGCCATTGTCGTCTTTGCCAAATTCAAACCACTTATGTTCAATGATCCTCGTCCATGGCGTCTGACAGTCAGTATAATTAACTACGGCATTTCCTTGATAATTTAAAATATCAAAGGTTTCATTTTCAAATCTTACAGACCGATACTCCAAATATCCCAAACAATAATCAAAATACGCATCGATCGGTCCTGTATACAGAACCTTATCGGCTTGTGCATTCCAGCCGGCTTTATTCTGTAAATAATCCTCGCGCAATCGAACCTCTATGCCATCCAGCATCTTTTCCACCATTTTGGTATAACCGCCAATCGGAATCCCCTGATAGCGGGCATTGAAATAATTATTATCATATGTTAGTCGGATTGGCAGGCGCCGAATGATAAATACCGGAAGTTCTTTGCATTCCCTTCCCCATTGCTTTTCGGTATAGCCCTTGATCAGCTTCTCATAGATGTCTCTTCCGACCAGCGAAATCGCCTGCTCTTCCAGATTATTCGGTGTCCCTTTAATTTCCTTTCTTTGTTCTTCTATAATCCTAAAAGCCTCTTCCGGTGTGACAACTCCCCACATCTGATTAAAGGTGAACATATTGAACGGGAGAGAATATATCTCCCCCTTATAATTTGCCACAGGCATATTCGTATAGTGATTAAAGTCCGCAAACTGCTGTACATAATCCCATACTTTTTTATTATTGGTATGAAAAATATGAGCGCCGTATTTATGGACATGAATGCCCATCTGCTTTTCCGTATAGATATTTCCTGCAATATGATCTCTTTTATCAATTACCAATACTTTTTTACCGGCAGCTTTGGCCTGTTGTGCAAAAACCGATCCGTAAAGACCTGCTCCGACAATCAAATAGTCATACATTTCGTTTTCTCTTTCTCAGACGTTTTAATGAGCTTTTGTGCTTCGAATATTTGCTTCCCATATTTTCATGGTCGGATCATCCTTTATGCGAAAACACCTATAGATTCGAGGTGATAACCTCATGATCAAATGCAGAAGCTTTTCCTTATTTGGAATCTGTTTGTTTTGCATGATTCTCCGTACCAAGACTTTTAAATCCTTATTGCTGCGGCAAACCATTTCCTGATCTTCATGCAAAATAGCACCATATCTGCAGGAAAGCGCCATCTTGACGGCCTGCATCAAAAGCATCCACGACCATTCATACCGAAGATCACTTTTATAATTCTTTACTGTCCAATCAGCAATATCCATAGATTTTTTATAATCAGCTGTTCTTACAATGGAATTGCTTCTCTGAAAATAATAGTATAAGGGTGTTTCCGTCATGTATACTACAGGTTTCTTCAGCTTAGAGATTGCCATTAAATTATACAGTGTATCATCTCCCATTCTCACATCAGGAACAAAACCTATATTCTCAATATCTTTTTTTCGATATAGTCTTCCCCAGCACATATGTCTTGCATAATAGTTATTAAAAAACTGCTCATCCGTTAATTTGCAATACCGAATATGCGGGATGAAACTAACGGCTATTACCTCACTCTCATTAAATTTCCGGCATCCGCAAACAGCAATATCTGCCTGCTTTTTTTCCATGCATTCAACTAAACTATGAAAATACTGCGGATGTATCCAATCAGCAGAATCAATAAATGCAATATATTCGCCGGCAGCTTCCATAAATCCGTTGTTTCTTGCTGTCTGCACTCCTTGATTGGCCTGTTCAATGATCTTTATCCTGTCATCTTCCTCTGCCAGACTTTGAAGGATCTCCAAACATCGATCCGTACTCCCATCATTTACACATATGACTTCCAATTCTTTATATGTATTCTGCAAGATCGATCTGATACATCTTTCAAGATACTGTTCAACATTGTAGATTGGAATGATTACTGAAATCATCTATCACCTCATCTGCGAAAATTGGAATCAAAGTTTAAGTTCTACAATATAATGCTTTTCTCTGTCTTTTTCCTCTGGGATCTGCATATAATCTCCATACAGATTCCGCAGATACTTGTCATAATTGCAAAATACCGGTGCCTTAATGTCTTCAAACGGCAGATATACCGCCGGGAACAGATCTTTTTTCTCAAAGATTTCTCCGAAGTAATGTTTTCTGCCGGTCGGTATCCCTACATACGGACTTTGCCTTGAATACCGCACGGCTTTATCTGTCGCATGAAACCAGTTCCTTGACGGGATTACTGAAAACACTGCCCCAGTCAGATAATGCGCCAGATAACTGCGCTTTCCCATTCGCAGGTACATCTCTTTTGCTTCTTCCGTCATATGTTCCTTTAGAAAGACCTGTCCGCTGACAAACTCCAGTCCGTTGCAGAAAGTGCCCTTCATTTTCCGGATAACAGCATTCTCCGGAACATCGTCCAAAATAAAAATATCTACAAATAAACCATTCCGTTTCGGATCATTGACATCCACGATTTCCCGGCATACCGTATTCTTCTTGATCACTTTCGGGAATCTGGCTTTCGGATCCATGGAATAATTCGGAGCGTTTAAAATATATTCCTTTGACAGTTCTTTTCGGAATATCTTCCGGAACTTCCCATAATCCGCTCGGGTCATCCCGACGTCCAGATCATCATCCCATGGAATAAACCCCTGATGACGTACCGCACCCAAAGCGGAGCCGCCAACCAGATACGGAATGATAGCATACTTCTCGCAGACTCTCAGAATGTCCTTATACATATTTAGCAAAGCATTCTGCAGCTGCTTCCGTTCCTCAGGAGCGATTTCATGGAACAGATCATCTGTATAGATCGCATTGACTTTATTTTTTATGCTAAATGTATTTTCTCTCACTTTACCTGGTTCTGCCTTTTTACAATCTGATAAAAGGTTTATCTCCTATAATTGCCGCGTAACGGGGATATTGTGTCTTATACAAACTGTTGTCTGGAACCCCATCCACATTTAATATCGAATATATTTTTTCTGCTCTTGCAGTCAGAAAGAAATTAACAAATGTATCTAAATAAACCCTCTCTCCAATGCCCCGGTTCATGATATGGCCGATCCCATCCGGATCAAAGATCCGGAATCCGTTTTCCTGTGCTGCCTTTAAAAACTTTACGCTGTCAGACAAAACAACGATCGGAGCATCAGAATCCTGTTCACATTCCTTCACTTTCAAAAGCACTTTTTCTATCAGAAGCTCCTGCTCCTTTTCCGGCAGCGGCGCATTATAATCGGCTGTCTCAAAAGTCCCGAGCGAGTTGATAAATCTTGCGTTTACAACAGAATAGCGCTCCGGCATGGATCTTTCCGCCAACGCCTGCAGTACCTTTTCATCCGGTTTAAACAGCTCCCGGAACAATTCTCTCCATATCCGCTGCCAGTCCGGAACGCCTGTCATTTCAATAATGTTTTTTCCAATGCCTTTTTTACAAATGTACTGCTTTGCAGGATCAAAATGCATATCCAGCAGTTCAGTATTGTAACGGATCTTCTGTGTCTTCCATGGTAATTTTGAAATCTCAGATACTCCAGCAGACCAATCCACTTTGTTCGGCAGCAGATAGTCTCTGATATCAAACCCCGCCTGATGGATAAAATAAAAACCGATATCATTCTTTTTTGCGACATAATACAATCCGACAGCAACTTTCAGGCGATCCGTAATGCCGTTCTGACTGTTTGTGTCATCTATAATGTAGAAGATTCCTGTTTTCATTTTCTGATAGTCCTTAATACCTTACTTTTCCATCCGCTACAGCCTTCAGATGATCCCCATACGGGCTCTTTCCATACGCTGCCGCGCTTTCCAAAAGCATCTCTTTATCGATCCATTTGTTTATATAGGCAATCTCTTCCGGTGCAGATATCGTTACCCCCTGCCGTTTTTCAATCGTCTCCACAAAGTTCGCCGCATCC
>CADBRG010000183.1 GCA_902797015.1 uncultured Lachnospiraceae bacterium | reverse complement strand
GCCTGCTCTTCAAGATTCTTCGGCTCACCAATGATCTCTTGTCTTTGTTCCTCAATAATCTTCCAGGCTTCATCAGGTGCAGCAACGCCCCACATCTGGTTGAATGTAAACATATTAAAGGGGAGTGCATAGATCTCCCCTCTATAATTTGCTACCGGTGTATTAGTGTAATGGTTAAACTCAGCAAATCGCTGCACGTAATCCCATACCGTTTTATCATTGGTATGGAAAATATGCGCGCCATATTTATGGACATGAATACCCATTTGCTGTTCTGTGTAAATGTTTCCGGCAATATGAGCTCTTTTGTCTATCACAAGTACGCTCTTGCCGGCATCCGCTGCCTGACGCGCAAATACCGAACCATAGAGTCCCGCACCAACAATTAAGTAATCATACATTTACATCGTCCTCACTATTGTGTCTGTTTTTCCCACATGATAATGCTGATCATAATGATATGATGTATTCAATAAATTCCCGGACTGCTCCGTTTCCACCCGTTTTTCGGCAGACATAAGACACTTTTGAAGCCACTTCAGAAGCTACATCAGCCGGGCACCCGGAAACAGCCGCAAATTCGATACATTTCAAATCATTAAGATCATCACCAATATAAGCAATTTCTTCTTGCTGAATCCCATGCCTTTCTGCTATTTCACACATCTTTTCAAGCTTATTCGGCACAGCCTGATAGATCTCCTGAATCCCCAATTCATCAGCCCGGTTCTGAACAATGGCAGAATCCCTCCCGGTAATGATCACTGGGAGAATGCCCTTCTCAGGAAGCATGTTTGCAATCGCATAACCGTCTTTTATATCAAACGCTTTCATGACTTCCCCGCCCGGCCCCATATAAATCCGGCCATCTGTTAAGGTCCCATCGACATCCATAACCAACATTTTAATCATAGTATATTATCCTTATTCGTAAGATGAAGGTGTGAGAAAGTGTATTGTCAATTCACTCAGTGTCGTATCTAAAATATGCTTTACTTTTGTTAGTGATACATTTTTGCCTTCTTCGTGTGAATAGTCATCGCTGTAATATAACTTTATTTTATCCTGGAAGCCATCAAATCCGGCCATATACACCTGGCTGCAGCCGGCTCGTTCCATAGTTTTCAGCAGCATTAGCGTAGAATCTTCACAGAAGACTTCATTAAAGTATACGCTGTCATTATACGAAACTACCC
The DNA here is from genome assembly GCA_902797015.1 of uncultured Lachnospiraceae bacterium. Taxonomy (GTDB): domain Bacteria; phylum Bacillota; class Clostridia; order Lachnospirales; family Lachnospiraceae; genus SY8519. Next base: position 4,824 of record CADBRG010000183.1, on the reverse strand, counting down.
CTTCGCAGTTTTCTCCAACCTCATTAAGGATATTTGAAGTAATAAGACGCTGTATACCCGACAAATCGCGAATGTTGCTGATTCTCTTGGCGTTAGCACAAAACACTATATCGGGCCGAATGAATTCCGGAACAAAGTTTACGGAAATAACTACTGCATCATTTGTTGTTACAAAATCCTCTATATCCTTTTGAAACTCCGATATTGTTGCTCCCGGACAAATAACAACAACTGTCCTACCCTCCATGGTCTTATTGAGGTTGCGCAACATTTCGGAATCATCATAGGAAGAATACATATATCTGCGATAAAGCTCTTCTATGTAACCTTCATCAAACATTTCAATATGATCCTGATCAACCAAAGACAATATTCTCTGTATGTCTTTGGTCTTTAACCTGTTTTTACCCAACAAATACTCTGCGTAGGTACGATGCAGACCATATTTCCCTGAAAGTGCGTAGGCAATGGCATAGCCCCAGGGATGCTCTCGTTTAATCGGGGCTATATGATTGTCGATTGCATCAAAAGCCGGTTCAAGATTGTATTCCGCATCATAATTATTGTTAAGATGATCCATTATTTGATCACTACAGAGATTTCCCGGCGCTCTCCCCATCCCAAGTAAAGAACCGTCGATGCTGATTTTTCGCTTTGGAAGTCTTATTTCAAGAAAATGCTGCGCCAGAGAATATGCCAATCCCAAGTTCTCATGCAAATGCAGACCGATGACAATATCCTTATCCAGATTCCTTTCGACCAGATAATAGATTCGTGACAGATCCTGCTTGCGAAGCACACCAAAGGTGTCAACAATAGAAAAACCGTAGGGCTTCAATTCATTGACTTGCCGGATCCTTTGCAAATATTCTTCATCAGTATAAACGTTGCAATTGACCGGATTGAAATAGACCTTATAACCTTTAGCAATCAGTTTTCCGGCTGCATCCAACGCCCAATCCCATCTATGACGCTTAAAAGAAAGCCTGAAAAATTCAACAGTACCATCACAGGGCTCGACATCGGACACGTCAACAAAATCTGCCATCAGGCAAAAATGAGAATTTCCCTTATTTTTCGGCAGTATTTTACGAACTTCTTCAATGCTTGAATAATAAGAGGTATTCTCATCATGTATTTCGTTTACGAAAAACCCGACTTCTATGATATCTATGTTTGCTTTAACAAGGTCCTCTATCGTCTCCACAATGACATGTTTACCAAAATTACCGCCATTGATATGACAACCATCTCTTAAGGTACAGTCTAAAAGCTTAATATCGGGGATCATTTCTTTTGCTCCTCTAGAATCCCTTTCATAAGGATCCGAACCTTTTCCAGATCCTTTGGTGTATCTACAGATAACGAATTACTCTCTACAAGAGTATAGTGCATCGGACATCCGTTCTCAAAAAATCTAAGCGCAACCAGATCCTCGATGATTTCCAGCTGCCCCGGTTCCGAGTTTACAAAAAGATCCAGAGCAGGTTTATTCCAGCATTCAACACCGATCGCTTTTTTATACTCGAAAAGTATTGTTTTGTACGGATGGGGAATCGGCGCTCTTGATATGTAAAGCGCAATTCCCTCCTTATTGGCTGCCACCTTGATATTCGTCGGATCAATCAGTTCGACCGGATCCGTCAATATCTTCATCAGCCCGAAAACCTTTGGAGTTTCAGAAGGCTCATCCGGTATGATCGCCCTGATAGTCTCTGGTTCAATAAGCGGTTCGTCACCATTGACATTAACATAATAGTCCGCATCTACCTTTGTAGACAATTCATGAACACGGGCGATATGCGTCGAGTGTTCACCGGTCATTACATAATTCATATTATACTGTTTGCAGAGTTCTGCAATACGTTCATCATCTGTTGCCACATAAACATCGTCAAACTCCTCTACATTCCCCGCCTGCTGATAGACCCACCAAAGCATGGGTCTGCCGCAGATATCGGCTAATGGTTTTCCCGGAAACCTTGACGATCCATAACGTGCAGGAATAACTCCTACTATTTTCATAAAAACAACCCCTCCTGTTGCATTGTATTGTTGTGCAGGTAATTTAATTGAGCTAATCAATCATCCTGATATCATCACAAATTGTAATCATTTCAGGATATTTACTGTATAACTCCTTAATAAACTCCCAGGATTTTCCGTTCAGACGTTTCGGTATTTCTCTAAGCAACGGAAACAGAGAATAGGCATGTGTTTTGATTCCGAAAATCATTATAGGATTCAGTATAGCAGATGAAGCTATCGTGACAAGTACATGTTCTTCCGCATTCTCCATGTTCAATAGTATTACTTCCCAAGGAATCCCCGTATCCCGGTTGGTTTTATAGCCAAGCTGCCGAAATCTGTTGACAGGATTGCGGGGATGTATTTTCACCATTATATTTTCTTTGCCGACTCTATCAGCAAGTTCTTCAACGAGTTCCGTATCAGAAATAGCTTCTCCGTCAGCATAAAAAGATTCTTCTAAAAAGATGTATTTCTCATCATATCTGTCATCAGATTGTTTTACATCAAACACACTTAATAACAGCTTTACGAACTCCCGATCACCGGGATCAATTTTGGGAATTGTCTCAATCGGGCATCCCGGATCCCATTTCATTAATTCCGGGTTAAAAACATGAAATCCGGAAATATTACCGTAAATATTTCTGACACCATATACTCTTCTGCGAATAGCGTTAAAAAAAGACTCTTTTGAAGAATAATAGTAATTCTCAAATTTCCTGTAATATCTCTCAAATTCCATATAGGTTGAGATACCGTCTTCATAAACATGCAGTCTGAGTTTATCATTCTTATGATAAAGACCGCTGTATAAAAGCTGGCTGAAACCATCAAAATTTGCTATGTACAAATCAGAGTAACCATAGTCGAGCTTTACATATTCGCCAAGCGGAATCTCAGGATTTATATTGCTTTGAACTCTGTACAGACCTTTTCTTTGTACTTGATACCTCGACTCCTTCTTTGTATCGATAAGCTTAACATTTTCAAACAATCCCGTCTTTTGGATGTTTTCTTCCAAATTATCCGCTCGATTGAAATGATTACTGATAAATATATCCGCTTTTTTGTCTGGAAACAGAGCATACTTCATCCAGCACGCTACAATTAATTGATAGACTGAATTGGACAGAAATAAAATATGATTATCCATTTCTGTTTTTATTGCTTTTCTCATTTGGAATCCTTTTCTCCTTCTCAAAGGCTTCATTCCGCTAACTCTCTTTGAAACGTAACGCAGAGAGAATTAAGTTTGATATATCCCCATGAAGAATGATTCCATTTATAATTATAATAGTACTCGTTCTCATTGATTCGAATACGGAACACCGATGTTACCGCGTCTTGTCTGTCATGTATTTCATTCTCATATCCACAGAGTATCAGATCAAGAGTATAATCACCAAAGGTCATATGATCTGTATCCAGTTCGAAGCCTACTTCATTCATTCCTTTATGTACTTGATAAAAGTCAGAATACGTAGTTGCCACAGGAATCCCTGCTTCATTGCATATTACCATTCTGAGCATTTCTTTTTCTAAATCGTCTTTGCTCCATATGGTCAATTTAAAATGAATGGTCTCATTCATATTGACTACAGCCTTGTCAATATAGATTTTATGAAGCAAACATCTCCGGCTTGTTCCGTTATCCCGTTTGAACTGGCTGACATCATATTCCTGCTTTAACTCGTGCTGCATGCGGTTTTCGTATAAAGCAATTCCCTGTTCTACATCCCCGTCAAAAAGCAACGTACCTTTATTCAATACAATACAGCGATCACACAGGGAGCGTATCGTACTCATGTTGTGGCTGACATAAAGAATGGTCCTCCCATCTTCTAATGCCACATTTTTCATCTTTGCAAGACATTTCTGCTGAAAGTTTATATCGCCTACAGCCAGGACTTCGTCCATAATCATAATCTCAGCATCCAAATGGGCTGCAACAGAAAATGCCAGCTTGACATACATACCGGAACTGTATCGTTTTACGGGAGTATCAATAAACTGACGGCATTCAGAAAAATCAATGATATCTTCCATCTTGGAATCGATTTCCTTTTTTGTCATACCGAGAATCGCACCGTTCATGTAAATATTCTCGCGACCGGTGAGCTCCGGATGAAAACCGGTTCCGACTTCAAGCATAGAAGCAACACGTCCATTTAACCAAATCCGTCCGGAAGACGGTGCCGTAACACGGGAAATCAGTTTTAACAGTGTACTCTTCCCTGCTCCGTTATGACCAATTATACCGACACGCTCTCCCTGTTTTACATCAAACGAAATCGAATCCAAAGCCAAAAACGTTTCGCCGCTGACATAGTCTCCTGATCCTATTTTTTTTGTCGGATCTTCTTTTCCCAGTCTTTTTGCAATTCTTCTCTGCAGTTCATCTCGCAGTGTTGTTCCGCCGATCTGTCCAAGCTTATATTGCTTTGATACGCAGTCGATGTTCAGCATTATTTCTTCCATAATGATTCCTCTTAAATGGTATCCATAAATGTCCGTTCTATTCGACTGAATAAAATCAGGCCAATGATGAACAGAACCAGAGTAATAGCCCAGCCAATAAAATAAATACCCAGGTTAAAATATCCGAAACCGAATAATGCATAACGGAAGGTTGTAACGACCGGCGTAAACGGATTGATCAAATAAAGATTCATCCATTTCTCCGGAACTAACTGTAATCCATATGCTATCGGACTTCCGAATTGCCATAACTGTAGTCCGAATCCGACAACCATTGCAAGATCACGATATTTTGTAGTCATAGAAGATATAATG
>CADBRG010000182.1 GCA_902797015.1 uncultured Lachnospiraceae bacterium | reverse complement strand
TTTCCCTGATCAGCTCACCATTTCGGACAATGATGCAAAACGGTGCAACAGATGCAAGTATCACGCACATGCTGATCGGACTGGTCGGCGAGATCATCGTCCTGCTGATCGCCATTCTGTTCAGTGCAGGTTTGACCAAGATCCATTTGAATATCGCCAGACGCAAGGAAGCTACCTTCCAGGATTTCATCTATCCATTTAAAAACCATCCGGATAAATTCATGGGATTCGGCGTACTGCTCGTTTTGATCGCAGTCGTATGTACCTTACCGGGATCCATCTGTCTGGGCATTGTAGCAGTCACACAGTCCAATGCGCTGGCTGTCATTTCAATCGTACTGTTAATCATCGGCGCCATTGTCATGATCATCATCGCACTTGGATTCGCGCTGACGACCTACATCCTGCTCGATGACCCGTATGGTACAAAAGTCATACAGGCCATGAAGCAGAGCTGGAAGTACATGAAAAAAAGGAAAGGAAGGCTCTTTTTGCTCCAGCTTTCCTTCATCGGATTGATGCTCATCGGCATTTTAAGCTTCGGCATCGGATTGCTCTGGGTCGAGCAATACTACCTGCAAAGCTCTGTTGTCTTCTATCTTAAAGTCAAAGAAGAGCACATGGAATATCGGAGCATTCTGGAGGATGAGCAGGAGTAAAACAAGCCAGAATACCCTTTCTGCTCACAACGCACGATTGTGCGGGTTTTACTGTCAAAAAAAGACGATTGTGCATGGAAATTTCCAACACAATCGTCTATTTTATGTAATAACCGACTCACAATCGTCTATTTGCTGCAACACACTTACTTCTCTTACTGGAAGAACTTCGCATGTACCGCGCGCATTGCCTTGTCGCAGTCCTCTTCGTTGATCAGGACGGTAACGCGGATCTCGGAGGTTCCGATCATACGGATGTTTACGCCGACATTATACAGCGCTTCAAACATGCCTGCAGCAACGCCCGGATGGCTCTGCATACCTGCACCGACGATGGAAAGTTTTGCAACTTTTGCCTCTGTCTCGATCTTAGATACTTCAAAGCGGCCCTTGTTGTTCTCAAGTGCTGCCAGTGCGTCATCCAGCTGGTCTTCCGGTACGGTGAACGCGATGTCCTTTGTGCCGTCACGGCCAATACCCTGCAGAATGATGTCTACGTTAATGTTTGCCTTTGCAAGCATGTTAAAGATCTTAAATGCCACACCCGGCTCATCCTTAACGCCTACGAGCGCGATCCTTGCCGCATTCTTGTCAACCGCTACACCGCTTACCAGCATACTTTCCATTTTTGATTCCTCCAAAACAACCGTTCCTTCCGCTTCTACCAGGCTGGAACGGACTACTAACTGTACACCAAACTTTTTCGCCAGCTCAACCGAACGGTTATGCAGAACCTTTGCACCCAGTGTCGCGAGCTCAAGCATCTCATCATAGGTAATCTCTTTTAACTTTCTTGAATCGGAAACCACACGCGGGTCAGCCGTGTAAACGCCCTCAACGTCCGTGTAGATCTCACATGCATCCGCATGCAGTGCCGCTGCCAGTGCAACAGCCGTCGTATCTGAACCGCCGCGGCCAAGTGTTGTCAGATCATCGTTTTTATTGATGCCCTGGAAACCGGTCACGATCACGATCTTTCTCTGATCCAGCTCATTCATGATCCTTTCGGAATCAATCCTCTTAAACTTTGCGTTGCTGTAAGTGGATGTTGTATGCATTGCGACCTGGAACGCATTCAGGGAAATCGACGGGATTCCCATCGAATGCAGTGCCATTGCCAGAAGTGCAACCGACACCTGCTCTCCTGTCGCAAGCAGCATATCCATCTCACGTTTTGGCGCCTTCGGATTGATATCCTCCGCCATTGCGATCAGGTTGTTGGTCGTCTTTCCCATAGCGGAAAGGACAACGACTACATCATCTCCGTTTTTGTAATCCTCCGTGACGATCCTCGCCACATTGAAGATTCTCTCTTTATCCGCGACAGAACTGCCGCCGAACTTTTTTACTACCAGCATAATGCCATCTCCATCTCGTTTTATACTCATTTATATCTGAAAAAGCTGACATAACATCAGCTTTTCCTAACACTATAAAGATTAGTCCATGCGGATGCACTGCAGCACACCGTCAACCTGTGCCAACGCCGCTTCAAACGCAGCACCGTCCATGACCGGTGTCACGAATGCGACCTCTCCATCGATCCCAGCAGAAACATATTCCACATCGCCAAACGCTTTTTCCACTGCAGTCTGATCTGCCGTGGTTCTTACAAAGTGCGCGAAAGACAGTTCTTTCTCATCTGCCAGAACAGCCTTTTCCGTGCTCCAGCCCATCTGATTGCCAACGCCCTTATGACGGACAATGTCAACCACGTCAGCGACAACCGCACTTGCTGTCGGAAGCTTGCCGAAAAAAAAAAAGTAAAACATTGCCTCACCCAGCACATTTCCGTTTACAAATACCGCATTGAACACATCCTTAACACTAAACAGCGGATGTGATGCATTCAGCATAAAAGGCGCTACCATTGCCGCATATCCGTGCTCTGCTTTTCTGCTCATCGCAAGCAGCTTGATCGCACGCCCCATTGCCTTCGCATACTGAATATCCGTAGCGGAAATGTGTGTGATGCCCTCTGTATGGATCTCCTCAAAATCAACCTGCTTTCCGCAGACCAGAGAAGTCAGGATCGCAATCTTGCGGCAAGCATCATGACCTTCGATATCAGCAGTCGGGTCAGCCTCTGCATATCCTTTTTGCTGTGCATCTTTTAAGACGTCATCAAAGTCAGAGCCATCTTCTGCCATCTTTGTCATCATATAGTTGGTCGTGCCATTTAAAATGCCGCTGATCTCTAAAACATCGTCAGCTGTCAGACTTGAATAGATTGGACGGATGATCGGAATGCCTCCACCGACACTCGCCTCAAACATCACATTCAAGCCCTTTTCATTTGCAATCGCAAACAGTTCCGCACCGCGTGCTGCGATCAGCGCCTTGTTGGATGTCGCAAAATGCTTGCCTGCAAGCAGTGCCTGCTTCGCAAATGTAAATGCCGGCTCTACGCCGCCCATTGCTTCAACAACAACAGACACCTCCGGATCATTTGCGATCACATCAAAATCATGGACCACCTTATCTTCGAGCGGATCCCCCGGGAAATCTCTCAGATCCAGAATGTACTTGATCTCGATCTCCTCTCCGGCTTTTTCCGCAATCAGATCTTTGTTCACACGCAGCACTTCTGCCACGCCGGATCCGATCGTTCCGTATCCCAATACCGCAATCTTTGCCATACGATTCGCTCCTTACTTTTGAAATTGCAGGATTCCAGCCAGAATCCTGCATAATAAAACATAATTTCCAAAAAAGCACCCATAAAATGGTGCGGACTTTATCTTACCATAGCATTAAAGTATGTGCAAGTTTTCATACCGAATTATTACGGTTCATGTGCACAACCGTTTGTTGTGACTATCCCCGGCCGTCAGATGGTCGCATCCTGTCCCTGCAACGCCTGCCACTTCAATATTCTAATTTTGCAGCGCCTGCCACTTCAAATATGCATTCATGAAACGGTCAATGTCACCATCCATCACAGCATCCACGTTTCCGCTCTCCTCGCCAGTACGCGTATCCTTCACGAGCGTATACGGCTGCATGACATACGAACGGATCTGGTTACCCCATCCAATGTCTGTCACCTCACCACGGATGCCGGCCGCCTTCGCTGCCTGCTCCTCCTGTTTTAATATATACAGGCGCGCCTTTAACATCTGCATCGCCTTATCCTTATTCATATGCTGGGAGCGTTCATTCTGGCACTGAACCACGATGCCCGTTGGCAGATGCGTGATACGGATCGCCGAAGACGTCTTATTGATGTGCTGTCCGCCGGCGCCGCTCGAACGATATGTGTCCACGCGGATCTCATCGTCCTTGACTTCTACGTCAATATCCTCATCGAGATCCGGCATGACATCGCAGGAAGCAAATGAAGTCTGACGCTTGCCAGCCGCATTGAATGGCGAGATCCGCACCAGACGGTGCACGCCCTTTTCTGACTTCAGATATCCGTATGCGTTTTCTCCATTTACTTCAAACGTGACAGACTTAATGCCCGCCTCGTCACCATCCAGATAATCCAGCACCTCCACAGAATATCCTTTTTTCTCTGCCCAGCGGGTGTACATCCGATAAAGCATGCTCACCCAGTCACACGCCTCCGTGCCGCCCGCACCCGAGTGCAGCGTTACGATAGCATTGTCTTTATCATACTCACCCGAGAGCAGCGTCTTCGTACGCGTCGCATCAAAAAGATCCTGGAACTCCTTTAACATCTCCTCGATCTCAGGAACCGTATCCGGATCATTCTCCTCGCGCCCCATCTCGATCATCACCTCGATATCCTCCATCATCGAAGTCAGATTCTGATAGTCCGCCAGGTCATCCTTTTTACTCTTAAGCTCCTGCGTCAGCGCTTTCGCCCGGTCCGGATCATTCCAGAAATTAGGCGCTTCCATCTCGCGCTCGATTTCGCTGATGCGATGCTCCTTATTCTCCAGATCCAGAGACGCACGCACTTCCTGAAGCGGCTCTCTATAGCTGTTTAATGTTGTCTGAAACTGATCTAATTCAATCAAAGTCTAACACCTCATGTCTACTCTATTTCTCGCTTCTTTGGATGCATCAGCCAATTCAGCGGCGCCATGCACGGTTTCGTTGCAAGCAGTCCGGTCACGATTGCCGAAAGCACCAGCATCATCACGATTGTCTGCAAACCGCCTTTCCCAACAATCTCCAACAGCCATTTCTGATGCACCAGGACCTCAACAATCATCAAATGCCAGAAATACACGGAAAGCGTCCGGGTTCCCATCTTCGATAACACCGGGATCCGTCGTTTCGGAACCAGGCTCAGGACCGCGAACAACACCAGAAATGCCATTCCGTAATATCCCAACCGCAAAAGCCCCGTCACTGGCGGAACCGTATAGACCACAGGTTCCTCTGATGCAGCTTCGGCAAGCTCTGCCTGTGCGATGGCGTCTGAAAGATCACCTGCAGGCACAGGAATCTCATCGACCCCATTCTGTATGCTTGCATCGGAAGGTGCCACATCCGTTTCTTCATCAAAAAGCTCTGCCTGCCAGCCCGCATCTGCAAATGCGTCCTCAAGCACACTGTCCGACACCGTGCCTGACGATGATTCATACGGAAGCGCCTCCTGCAGCCAGGGGTAAGGCACTGCATCAAAATCAATGCTGTAATAATTCGTTCCGGCCGTCAGCAGCGGTTCCCAGAAATACACTTTCACCGGATTGTTCAGACAGCCAAACAGATGCAAAACCAGCACCGCCACTGCCAGGATCCTGATCCAGGATCGTCCAAGCGCCCACTCGACCTTTTCCCTGTCCCAGAGATACCCCAGATAAAAGAACGGGAACATCGTCACGATCCGATAGAGTGCAAACCAGTATCCGATCCCTTTCGAATACCCGATGATCAGGGAAATGCCGATTGCAATGCAGAAAACAAATTTCGGATCGATCTTTCGCAAAAGATGTGTCACCACGATCAGCACAAACAGCGCAAACAGATACCACGAGACCCCCGTGATCCGGAATACGCGAAATGTCAGCGTCGGATCCCAATGATAACGCACAATAAACCGCCCGAAATCCAGGATCACAAACAACACAAGATAAGGTGTGATCTTCGCCCAGTTCAACCGGTCGGCATTGATCGTTTTTTTACTGAACATTCCCGAAATAAACAGAAACGCCGGCATGTGAAACAGATATATGATGCCATATACACTCTCGCACACCGGGTACTGTTCCAGAAACGTCTCCAGAAAATGACCAAGCACCACCAGAAAGATCAGGATGAGCTTCGCATTATCCCATTTTGCAATACGTTCTGAATAAACCATCTTTCGCTACTAAGCCCCGACAAAAACCATCGGGAATCAGGCCTACAGATCGCTGTAGAGATCTGCCTGATATACTCCTTTTTCTACTAGTTGCTTGAATGATTCAACTACAAACGGATGATCCTCATGGTAGGTCACGCCAAACCAGCGGTCTGTTGTCTCCAGCACCTTAACGGTCGCTTCACCTTTTTTGATCAACTCGTCAATAAACATCGGAAGAAGATACTCTTCTTTCAGAATTGACTGCTCATCCTGTGCTGCAAAAAACGCCTTGAATCCATCCTCCAGCTTATCCAGAAGCTCCGGTGTGAGTCCCCAGAGATTCATGGATACATAGCGATTCGGATCGATCGGGCCATGCTCACAGGTCGCACCATCCGCAGTCGCCTTGATGTCCTTTGTCTCATCGACATCTGACAAAAATCCATTTTCATCCACGCTACAAACGCCACGGGTTACACCGCCGTTTTCACTCAATGTATTTTTCAGGATAAATCCTGCCATGCAGAAATCACCCGGCTTCTCAGGTGTATAATTCACCAGATAATCATGGATCTTCACGAAAGCGCTCTTGCCATAATAATCATCTGCGTTAATAACCGCAAACGGCTCTTTCACGATGCCCTTGCAGGATAAAATTGCCTGACCGGTTCCCCATGGCTTTGCCCTGTCTTCCGGCACGGTAATCCCTTCCGGCACATCAGAGATCTCCTGAAAAGCATATCCAATCTCCACGCCCAGCGGTTCGCAGATCTTCGCAATACGATCACCGATCACAGCCTTGAAATCCTCTTCCAGGCTCTTGCGAATGATAAATACGACTTTGTTAAAACCAGCCTCGATCGCATCATGAATCGAATAGTCCATAATGATCTCACCGTTCGGTCCGACCGGATCGAGCTGTTTGATGCCTTTTCCGTAACGGGAGCCAATGCCCGCCGCCATGATCACCAGTGTTGTTTTCATGTGTTTGCTCTCCTTTGCAAATATCTCACTATAGCTTTTCAATTATACCAGAAAACCCCAGATTGTAAAAGGGTACCGTGTACTATTACAGAAATGTTACTAGGCGTTGTAACATTTCT
>CADBRG010000181.1 GCA_902797015.1 uncultured Lachnospiraceae bacterium | reverse complement strand
TGCCAAGCATATAGTCCGGGTTGAACATGATCAGCAGCAGAAAATCGATGTTTGTCTCCACGCCTTCGATCACCGTCTCTTCCAATGCCATCCGCATCCGGCGGATCGCTTCAAGACGTGTCGGTGCGTGTACGATGATCTTCGCCGCCATGGAGTCATACCACGGACTGACCTGACAGCCCTGATACAGTGCTGATTCGATACGCACGCCGCATCCGCCCGGCAAATGCAAAAAGTCAACCGTTCCGGGTGAAGGCGCAAATCCTTTTTCCGGATTCTCCGCATTGATCCTGCACTCGATCGCATGTCCGCGAACCTTAATGTCATCCTGCTTCATGGAAAGCTTCTGACCGGCCGCCACACGGATCTGCTCCCGGATCAGATCGATTCCTGTGACCATCTCAGTCACCGGATGCTCCACCTGAATCCTGGTGTTCATCTCGATAAAATAAAACTGACCATCCTGGTCTAATACGAATTCAACGGTACCTACACTGTAATAGCCCGCTGCCTTTGCTGCTTTCAGTGCAGCCTTTGCGATTGCCTGACGGCTTTTTGGTGTCAGACACTTTGCAGGTGCTTCCTCGATCAGCTTCTGGTTTCGCCGCTGCATGGAGCAGTCACGCTCACCAAGCTGTACGATATGACCAAACCGGTCTCCTAAGATCTGCACCTCAATATGTTTCGGATTCACGATCAGCTTTTCGAGATACATCGAGCCATCGCCAAAGGCTGCTTTCGCCTCGGCTCTTGCACTTTCAAATGCCTGCTCGATCTCATCTTCTGAAAAAGCGGTCCGCATGCCGCGGCCGCCTCCGCCTGCAGATGCCTTGATCAAAACAGGATACCCTGTTTTTTTCGCGATCTCCGCTGCATCCTTAGCATCCGCAACCAGACCGTCAGATCCGGGCACGACCGGAACGCCGTGCTTTTTCATCATCTCTCTGGCTGACTGCTTATCACCCATCTTCCGGATGATCTCAGCAGAAGGTCCTACAAAGATGATTCCGTTCTCCTCGCATTTTTCAGCAAATTCTGCATTTTCGGAAAGAAAACCAAAGCCGGGATGGATTGCATCACATTCATATGCTTTAGCCGCTGTCAGGATGGCATCCGCATTCAGATAACTGTCCTTTGCCGGTGCCGGTCCGATGCATACTGCCTGTGTGCAAAGCTGTACCGGCATCGATTCCGCATCTTCTGATGAATGGATCAGCACGGTCTCGATTCCAAGCTCTACACAGCAGCGCAGGATCCGCATCGCGATCTCTCCGCGGTTTGCGATCAGCATTCGTTTAAACATAGTGTTCTCCCTCCTGCTTTAGCCTTCCATCTCCACAAGCACATCCTCGTATCCGACAAAAGCTTCATTTTCCACAAGGATATTGTGCACCACACCGTCACAAGGCGCCGGGATCTCATTCATCACCTTCATCGCCTCAATCAGACCGATTGTGTCGCCTTTCTTCACTTCCTGACCGACCATGACATATGGTGCGGCATCCGGTGAAGCAGAGCGATAGAAAATACCTGCAAGCGGTGCCTTGACTTCGGTCAGAGTCTGTGCCTCTGCTGTCACAGACTCTGCAGCAGCCGGCTCTGAAACAGCGATTGCCGCTTCCTGCGTGACAACTGTCTCCTGTACAGCCGCCTGCGGTGCATTTGCCATCTGTCTGTCTGTAGAAACAGCAGATGCTTTTCTTAACGCCAGCTCAATATCAGATTGCTTCAGCTCCATCTCTACCGCTTCTGATGCGGAAAATGCTCCAATGAGTTCTTTAATCTCCTGTACAGTCATTACGCTGCCTTCTCGTCGATATATGCAGAGATTTTTCCAAGTGTTGTCAGATTCTCAACATCCTCATCCGGGATCTCGATATCAAACTCCTCCTCAAGTGCCATAACCAGCTCAACAACATCGATGGAATCTACATCCAGATCCTTGATCAGGTCTGCATCCGGTGTCAGCTTCTCTGCTTCCAGGTTTAAAGTGTCAACAATAATCTCTTTTACTCTTTCCATAGACATAATTTTGTCCTCCTGTTTTTCATCTTTTTTGTTTACGAGAATTCAGTTAAAAATCTTTATTTAAAATGTTTTATTTAAATTCCTTTAACTTTTCTCGACGTGCATCTTATGTCATTTCAAAACAAAAGTCAACACTTTATAAAGAATTTTAATTAAATGTTTTTAAATAAATGCAATAAAAAGACCGGACTGCATTAACTGCAATCCGGTTTTCAAAACGTTCTTATGATCGGACCGAACACAGCGTTCAGTACGGACCCCGGCAGCAACATTAATCCGGCCAGCTTTCCTTCTTCTAAAGCTAAGAAAAACGCACAAATTCTGTCTTCCGATCAGACAAAATCTATGCGTTATTCTTACCACTATATTGCATCCCTTCTAAGAAAAAGGGAAAACTCTTAAGTCATCAGATAATTTCCATCGCTGCTGTCCACCCTTCACGGATTGAGTCACCGATCTGTCTTGCTCTGACACAGTCCCCGATCGACCAGCAGGGCACATTGATTGCTGCCTTCAGCGCATCCACAGCATGTGCGCGACGGCCCATTGCATTGACGACAGTGTCTGCATGGAGCGTGATCTCCTTACCGTCCTGCTCGGCAACCACGAAGTCCTTGCCTACCTTTACAACCTTTGCGCCAACTTCATATTTTCCGCCATTGTGATCAATGAAGTCATGCACTGCCGTACGATAGAGACCTGTTGTCTCCGGCATCAGGCATTCCTGCATCTCAACGATCGTTGTCTCAATACCACGATCGATATAATCCGCTGCCGCCTCACAACCTACGAGACCGCCACCGAGAACGATAACTTTCTTTCCAAGGTTTTTAAAATCAGAATTGTAGACAGCCATTGCGG
>CADBRG010000180.1 GCA_902797015.1 uncultured Lachnospiraceae bacterium | reverse complement strand
TGGTTGGCTGTATTCAACGATGGAAGAGACACTGCATGTGGCAAAGCTGACTGCCGAAGTGACGCATAACCACCCGGAAGGGATCAAAGGGGCACAGGCAGTGGCGGCAGCGATCTATCTGGCGCGGACAGGGGCGGATAAGGATGAGATCAAAGCTTTCATTGCAGAGACCTTTTCTTACGATCTGGATCGTACGTTAGCAGAGATCAAACCGGAATACAGGTTTTACGTTGACTGCATGCGCTCCGTGCCGGAAGCGATCATTGCATTCCTGGAGGGCAATGACTTTGAAGATGTCATCCGCAAAGCGATCTCGCTGGGTGGAGACAGTGATACCATCGCATGTATGGCAGGCGGAATTGCGGAAGCCTATTACGGATTGCCGGATGGCTGCAGGGAAGAAGTGCTAAGCAGGCTGGATATCCCGCTTAGAAGAATCGTGTTTGAATTCGAGGAGAGATTATGATTTTATTTATCAATGCCTGTGTCCGGGAGGAATCCAGGACCAGACAACTGGCAGAGTACTTATTATCAAAGTTTGAGGATGAGATCACTGAGGTTTCTCTTTCACAGATCAGCTTTCCGTTACAGGATGAAAGCTTTTTATCTCACAGGGATCAGCTTTTGGCAGAGAACTGTTTTGAGGATCAGGTGTTTGATCTGGCAAGGCAGTTTGCCATGGCGGATCAGATCGTGATTGCAGCACCGTACTGGGATTATTCCTTCCCGGCTGCATTGAAGCAATATCTGGAGCAGGTGAGTGTGGTTGGTTTGACGTTTTGCTATACGCCGGAGGGGATTCCGCAGGGACTTTGTAAGGCAGACTGCCTGTACTACGTGACGACTGCGGGCGGTAATTATGCGCCGGATGAATATGGCTTTGGTTATGTAAAAGCGTTGTGTAATGATTTTTATGGGATCCCTGATGTGAAGTTGATAAAAGCAGCGGGATTGGATATCATAGGAGCAGATGTAGAGAGCATCTTAGCGGCGTGCAAACAGGAAATTGATCATATGACAGGAGGGATGTTTTGATGAGAAACCGTAACTTATTCAAGAAATCTGCCATGAAAGTGATCGCGGTATTAACAGCGGTCGTGATGCTTGCCGGATTGACTGCATGTGGTCAGGAGGCAGCAGCGCCTGCAGGATCAGAGCCGGCAGGAACAGAGGCAGCTGCAAACGAGGCATCTGCTGTGGAAGAAGCAACGAGTGCGGAAGCACCTGAGATCGTTGATATCCCGTTTGATCTGGCAGATATGATGGAGCAGGTGGCTGCGTCTGAACTCGAGCCAAGCTATACAGCGTATCTTCCGGATGAAGTGTTTGCGAATTGTGAGTTGTTCGGTACAGAAGACGGTAAGGCATATGTTTACATGAATGTAACTGAGTTTGTCGTCTTAAATGATAAGGCATATGAAATGTCAGGCCGTACCGGCGAAGCAATCATACATTACACGGAGACTGCAGATGGCGCGAAGCTGGATGAAGTAGAGTGGAGCACTGACGGTGCGGGACACGATGCGTGGATCGAGGAGCATTTCCCGGCGGATATCTTTGCGGCGTGGAAAGCGTATAATCCATCCGATGAAAATGGTTTCTCAAAGCTTGGTATGAAGATGATCGTCAAGGCAGAAGAAGCACTTGGTGTTGAAGTAGAGCGTGAAAATCTGCTGACGATCGATCCGGAGACCGGTAACTATGAGATCGTAAAGACTTCTGAGAGCGGCAGCCCGGAAGAGGATAATTACGAGTTCCATTATGATGTCCTGGAAGAAGGAACGTTGACAGCAAAATAAGCCCGAAGCAGCCAAGGCAAAGCACGTGTGGGTAAGATAAGTCCGGAACTGGTACGGGAAATCACCGGTCATCGGAGCAATCTTTTTCCTTTGCCTTGATGGCTTCATTGAAGCCGCGCAGGGCATCAAACGGGGCAAAGATCTTTGCCCTTTTTGCAACAGGCATTACAGGATGACGGATCCGGAACGGATCCGTCTTTTCATGTTCGGGTTTTCCTTTCTCAAGGACATGCATATACCGAAAGTCTGCGGGAATGTGGTCTTTATCCATCAGATGCCTCCAATCTCCGGAAGGCGATCTGATACAGTGATCAAAAGATTATGCCTTGTGTCCGCCAATCTGCGTATTTCGCTCTATGGCGGTGGCGCCTTCCAGTAAGTTCATTCCTTTCACGATGGCATTTTTGCCGTATTTTTTTCTGATCTCAAGCATCGCGCCCTGGATACGCCGCTCCTTATCCAGTCGCTCATAGTCCGTGAACAGGTTCAGCTGATAATTGCCCAGGTCCCTGCGTACATCGTTTGCCGAGATCCCGAGACGCCGAAAGAGCAGGGAGTGGTCCGTCTTTTGATCAAACTGGCCGATCAGCGCTTCGCTGATGATCTGATGGCTGTTGGTTGGATCATTCAGACGGATGGTTCCGTTGCTGTGGCGCGGGTGGAGACGACCGTAAAAATCGATCGCCAACGGCCCGTTGTAGTGCGGGTTATATTCCAGGGATTTGTAATCGTAGATAACCCACCAGGAAAATCCGCGGCTGACAAGATTTTTTTGCAGAAGATCGGCGCAGATATCATCTGTCATCTCCGAAAAGACGAGCTTTGCCTCCGGGTATTTGTAGGGGCGGGGCAGTACCTGACCGCTTGAGATGCTTTTTGCATCGGTCTTATAGTTTTTGATGTCTGCCATGGTGACAGGCTCGATGCCCCAGGCATGATCGATCAGGATCTCTCCGTCAATGCCGAATTCACGGTAGAACCATTCTTCATCGGTCTGGGACCGCTCTGCGATGTCGCCCATCGTGAACATGTAATACCTGTGTAAGCGTCTGGCCTTCCCGCGGCCAATCTGCCAGAAGTCTGTCAATGGGCGGTGGTCCCATAACAGATAGCGGTATGAGAACTCGTCAAGCTCCGCGATCCGGACGCCGTCTGCATCCGGTGCGCGCTTTTTGGCAACGATGTCCATTGCGATCTTTGCAAGGTAAAGATTCGTACCGATGCCGACCGTTGCCGTGATACCGGTCTCTTTTAAGACATCACGGATGATGGTCATGGCGTAGTAATGGGCTGTTTTCTGACCGGCGGCCCTGGCATCTGCTTCATACAGATGCAGATATGGTGTGCAGTCAATGAAGCACTCGTCAATAGAGTACACATGGATGTCTTCCGGGGCGGCATAGCGGAGATAGACAGAATAAATCTGTGCAGAGATCCGCTCGTATTCTGCCATGCGCGGGACAGCAGTGTAGTAGTAGACGCGCGTATGATGTGCCTTTTCATATCTTCTGATCGCCTGCTTTGCCTCGAAGAGACGCGGGCGTGACGGGACGCCGATCGCCTTTAAGGCAGGCGAAACAGCCAGGCAGATCGTCTGGTCGGAGCGGGATGCGTCCGCGACAAGGAGATTTGCCCGCAGTGGATCGAGCCCGCGGCTGATGCATTCGACAGAAGCATAGAAGGACTTCATGTCAATCGCGATATATTGCCGCTGGCGTGTCATTGGTTTTTCCCGGTCTTTAGGAATGCTATGTGCTCTGTTCATGCTTACAGCATAGCACAAAGTAGAATCAAAAGCAAACGTATGTTCGATTTTTATATTGAAAAGGTGTGGTACAATGGTATTGATCGGACAGAACGATAAATAGAAAAGGAGCCAGTTATGGATTACAGAAAATTCGGAGAAACATTTTATATTCGCATGGACAAAGGGGATGAGATCATCCAGACGATTCTGGATCTGTGCAGGAAGGAAGGCATAGGGTCTGCTTACTTTACAGGGATCGGCGGCTGCAGTGACGTCGATATGCAGACATTTATTGCAGAGCTCGGTGACTTTGAGACAGAACATGTGGAAGGTACACTGGAGCTTGTAAATCTCACGGGAAATGTGGTATCAGACGAGGACGGAAAGCTGTATCATCACACACATGGCATTTTTTCGTACCGGGATCAGGATGGGCACCATATGGTAGCGGGACATATGAAGTCCTCCACGGTACTGTATACGGCAGAGATTGAGCTGCGGCCTGTAATTGGCGGTGTGATCGGACGGACGTTTGATCCGGAGACCGGGACGGGATTCTGGGACCTGTGGGCAGACCGATAGGAAATAGCAGA
>CADBRG010000179.1 GCA_902797015.1 uncultured Lachnospiraceae bacterium | reverse complement strand
TACATCATTGGGGGCTGTGAAGATTCGAAGAAGAGAGAATCATACAGGATAGGAGCAGTTGTAGAATCACCGGCGCTTTACCGGGAAATGACAGCAGTTGAAAATCTGAAAATGCAATATCGAATTCTGGGATTGAAAGATTTTGCAGACATTCCGGAATTGTTGAATTTAGTTGGCCTTAATGACACAGGCAAAAAGAAAGTGAAACATTTTTCACTTGGTATGCGGCAACGCCTTGGAATTGCAGTTGCTTTGGCGGGTAAACCTTCGCTATTGTTTCTCGATGAGCCAATCAATGGATTGGATCCAAGGGGAATTATCGAAATACGAAAATTGATTATCAGATTAAACCAAGAACAGGGAATAACCATGGTGATCTCCAGTCACATCCTGGCGGAATTAGTAAAAGTGGCAACCCACTTCGGGATCATCGATGACGGAAAGATGATTAAAGAAATGACACTGGATGAGTTGATGGCTGAAATGGGTCAAGAGGATCTGGAATCCTATTACATCAGACTACTGGGAGACAGATAATATGAATACATTAATAAAATCAAACCTGTCAAGATTGTTCAGGAGCAAGTTTTTTTTGCTTGCATTGACCGCAGCTGTGATTACCGGTGTGATATGTATTGTTGTAGCGCGCAGGGCGATGGAGATTCATTTGATTGGGGCAGACGGATATGTGATGGATTATCATATTTGCCAGTTTATGAACGTGATAGCAATGATTGCATCTGTATTTACAGTTTATTTTGGCGGAATACCGTTTAGCAGCGGAACCCTCCGAAATATGGTATTAGCCGGTCATAACCGTTTTCACATTTTCTTCTCTATCTTTGTTACAAATGTCATAGCAGGATGTGCTATTCTCTTGCTTCATATGCTTACAGTTTTTGTTGCAGGCTATTCAAGCATGGGGGCTTTTCAGGTTTATCACGGAATAGCGACGGCCCTGTTTTTATTATGTGCAGTTGCTCTGATTATCTCACTTTGTGCATTCACATCATTGATAACGGTTTTGTTTTCCGGACAGATCGGTGCCTTTGTCGTTAGCGTAGGCGGAATGCTGGCAAGTCTGTGTTATGGGGTACATCAGTTAAACCTGCTGACAGATCTTACGATATGGGAAGGCAGTTTCTATCAAAAAGGACGGGCGTTGTTTTTGATGAACCTTCTGCCGGGGAGCCAGATGATGCGACTGTTCATTCTTCCAAGAATACCGTCTGGGCTTGAAGATATCACCGCATTTCACCCATTTGTAATACTATGTGGCTCTCTGGCCATTATCCTACTGACGTTTGTGATTGGCGGTTTACTGTTTCAAAGAAAGGATCTGAGATGAATTGGAGGGGAATACAGATGCGGAGATTATTCTATTCTTATATTGTCCGCCTGGGAAAAAATGGCTTTTTTAAACTGGCAGTTTTATTGTCCGCAGGGCTTGGCATCTTTTGCACAACCTTATGTGCCAAATTGGACTATTATCTGACCGGACTTACAAATGGACTGATTGGGGGATATGTTCAGGACGTACCTATCATAGACCATTATATATTTAAATGGATCCTTTTTCTGGCGGCCTATTTTGCTTTTTTTATCAGCTATTTTGAAGGAACCGAGTATGCAGATGGAACCATCCGGAATAAGATCCTTGCAGGATATTCGCGAAAACAGATCTACCTGGCCGGTATGCTGGCAGATATGCTGGTCGGATGGATCATGTTTTCCGTCTACTGGATTGCAGGTTTATTTGCAGGTTTTACAGCTTTGGGTATATTCCGGGAAATGAGCATCCGAGAGTTTGTCTTTTATGTTCTTTGTCTGTATGCGATCATGGTGGCCCTCGCAGCATTGTTTCGTATGATCTCAATGATTGTCCCAAACAGGACTGCATCCATGATCATATGTATTGGGCTGATTCTGGCCTTGTTGTTGATACCGTTTTATCAGACAGGAAATCTACAGTGGCATGAGTATTTTACTTTAGAATTTGACAACGGCGATATTGTATACCATGTGGGGGATAAATGTCCGTTTTATATCGGGGGAATCCGACGGAAAATCTCAGAATTCATGCTTGATTTTCTTCCGGGCGGTCCTTTAATTCAGTTTATGTGCTTTCCCTGGCTGGATAAGATTGATCTGATCTATCTGAAAATCCCGGTGATCTTTCTTGGAGCGGCAGTGTTTACATTATTTTCAACCATAGCTGGATTACGTGTGTTTTGGACAGAGGAACTGAAATAAGAATGACCAATCTTTTATGTTATCAGTAATTATCGGGAGGTATAAACAATGAGAAGGAAGCTAATGTTGCTCTGTGGAATTTGTACGCTGCTTACTGTGTCAACCGGCTGTGCTGCGGGAGCACCTGCAACAGAATCATCCAATGATTCAGCCCGAACACTTGCCGTTGAAAATGGAATTTCAGATATTCGCATTAATATTAAATACGGGGATGTTATTATCCAATCTAATCGCTCAGACAATTCAAATCCTGACAATGACGAAATCACAGTGTCCATAGGAGAAAGCAAATATCTGCCGGAGGTGTCTGTTCATACAGAAGGGGACACACTGTTTGTGAATGAAAGTAAGGATTTACCTATTTCAGACACCGAATCATATCCGATCTATTTATACTTGCCGGATCATCCCGGTATTCGGTCATTATCCATTAATAGCGAACATAGCAATGTGTCTTTATCAGATGAAATCCATATAGATTCTTTGTCAGTGTTTTTGAATGTTGATGGCAATATTGATATAAAAGATGCTGTTATTTCAGACCTGAGCCTTTATTCGTTGACCGGACCTATAAACGTCAACCTGATAGGTGATCCTGAAACGTATGATTATGAGCTGTCAACAGAGGCAGGCAATGATATTATTCTTAATGGTGTTGCATACGATAACACAAATCCAGAGTCCATACAGCCGGAAGCACAAAACCATGTCATGGTCAACCATGGCAATTCCAATAAGATACAAGCCTCTACGAATGGGGATCTGACAGTGCAGGTGCAATAGCAAAACCTTAGCAAAGAAAACGTAATGAAAATAATGATTCTACTTTTTGTAGAACTATATAAGCTTAAGGATGTAGGAGAGAGAAATAAATTACGTGGTTTTAAGCGAGAGTGTGTTTGGGAAGGATAGTGATCAAAAAGGGCTTCTATTCGATTTTTATTCGATTTAATATTGAGGAGTCAGAATCCAATAATTATGTATCTTTCAGCAATCTGCTAAGATTCGAATCCCCGATTCCTCACTGCCTTGGAAGCGTCAGAATGCCGAATTTATGCGGCTTCTGGCGTTTCTTCATGTTCATTCACTTTTTTCAGACGTTGCAGGAATTCTTCAATCATCGATGTGATTGGATACATATGTGCCGTTATTAATGAAAATCCATCAGCGCACAGTTGAGCTTATATGATAAAATCAGATACTGTCTTTCATGATAATCATTATAATCAACAGAAATCATCTGATTAATACGTTTAATCCTGTAGATCAGAGTATTTCTATGGATGAATAAAGCATCGGCTGTGGCAGAATAGTTACGTTCATTTACAAGATACATATAAAGAGATCTGGCAAGATCTGTATCGTGCTCTTTGTCATAGGCAAAGAGCATTTTCATTTTAGGATGACAAAATGTATCCGGAGACTCCTTTTGTGTAAACAGATTCGTCAGATGCTGCATGTAGTAATCTTTATACAGAAATAAGGCAGGCTTGTCTTCCTGGTATACACCAAGCTCTATGGCGCGCAGAGCCTGCTTATAGTATTCTGACAGACATGTGATTTCTTCAAATCGGTTGCTCAGGCCGGCATAGATTCCATGATCAACACATATCTGGTGGAGTTTTTTTATCTCATCATCTGCTAGTTCTTTTTGATTTGTTTGATTGATAATAACTACAATCTCTCCGTTATAAAGCAAAGTCTTCGCGCTCGGGAAAAGACGCTCAAATTCCGCCCGGATATGGAGCGTGTTAAGCGTACTGGAGCTTCTGGCTGTTTCCACTACGAGACAATACAGAGTATTGGAAAATTCTTCTCCTACATAATCCATATGATTCATATGATGCATGGGAACAGCGATTTTTCCGTCGAGGAGATCTCTGATAAAGTACTCATAATGAAATCCCCTGTTATTCTGAATAAACTCATCTTTCTTCATTTGCTGATCGATCGCTTTTTGCAGAAGAAGCAGATAATCTGCATCGTGTGGCTGAATCGGACGATCCAGAGCGTTGAGGACAATATGTCCGACATCTTTATCGGTGCTGATCGGGCAGAGCATCTGTTCAAATGCCAATTCAGGATGTTTGATGCGGATTGGAGTTTCACTGCGCATCAGCTTCTTATGTATATGGTCATTGTTGTTGGCCAGTTCAAATTCCGATTCTGAAAAGCCGCCGTTTTCAACGATCCGCTTTCCGACAGGAGAAGCGGATACTTCCTCCCAATTTGCCGCAATCAGGTGATATCCGGCATCGAAAACCATTAAGGGATTGAAAAATACGGAATAGGAAATGTCAATCATAGCCTGAATACCGTCTTCTGCAAACAGTATTTTTAGTAGAGATTCTGCATACAGGCCTCTTCCGCATGCTTCAATAAAAAAGGATTCCAGTAGTTGTACAGCTGTTGCTACCGAACATTCATTTACCTGTAAACAATGGATCAATGCGTCTTCAGGGATATTTGTCTTGTCAGATGAGGTATTACTGCACAAAAGGTAATGGATATCATTTTCCGGATGGAATCCGGCAATCAGAAAAGGATCATCGGTTACGTACAGAATATACGGGCTGCAGGAAGTCGCAGAGAAATCTGTTTCACGAAATCCGCATAGACACTGACCGGATGTACCGCCATACAGATAGGTATCAAAGCTGCTGAATAAAGATGTTATTTCTTTCATGTTGATAAACATACAGATGACCTCTTTTAAAAAAAACATTTTTTCTCCAATCTAAGGATAACAAA
This sequence comes from uncultured Lachnospiraceae bacterium, assembly GCA_902797015.1. Classification (GTDB taxonomy): domain Bacteria; phylum Bacillota; class Clostridia; order Lachnospirales; family Lachnospiraceae; genus SY8519. Next base: position 5,741 of record CADBRG010000179.1, on the reverse strand, counting down.
CATACAGATTCGTGTCTTGTTTATTTGATACCAATAATTTAAAAAAAATCGTAAATCCGTACTAATCCCAAAATAATCCGTGCCTGCTAAGTTTTATTTAGCAATCATCAAAACAAAATGGAAACGAACAGAGGTAAAACAGATGAGAAAAGAATTCAAGCCTTACAAGGCGCCGGTACTGTATCACGGAATGAGACGGATGAAAGATGTCTATGTCAAAATGCGGGATGGTGTGGAGCTGTGTGTTGATATCAATCTGCCGGATGCAGATGGCGCTTTTCCGGCTCTGCTTTCAATTGGACAGCACAATAAAGATCTTCTGGATGCGGATTATACGGCAGCGATGCCTGCACAACCGAGCTGGTCACACTTCTGGTTTGGAAATATAGAGTGCGGGGATACGAAATTTATTACTTCACGTGGATATGTTCATGTGATCGCACAGGCACGCGGAACCGGAAAGTCCGGAGAAGGGACAGCGATCACGGCACGCTGGGATCATTATGATCTGATTGAGTGGATGGCAGAGCAGGACTGGTGTGACGGGAATATCGGTATGGTAGGGTTATCGAATTTCGGCGTTCATCAGCTTTTTGCGGCAGCTGCGCAGCCCCCACATCTGAAAGCGATTTTTCCGCAGGATCCGGGGTGGTGTTACGGATTCTTCAGGGAAATGAATCTGGGAGGCGTATTAAATACTCTGTTTTATCATCTCGATCATATGGGCGTTGATCATATGTCGATCGGAGCACCGCCGGAACTCCCTGAAGAGATTCAGCCGTTATGGGAACAGGCGATGAAGAATCCGGATTACCAGATGTATAAAAACTACTATAACTGGCTTACATTGAAAGGACAGAAAAATCCATTTGGGATGGCGTTCCAGACATTGTTGTATCCATACGATCAGCCAGAATTGTTTGAGCCAATGTGCAGAGAGAAGATTGATCAGATTAAGATCCCTGTTTATACGGGATCGGGACAATATGCGATCGATTATCATTTCCACTGGCAGGGAGCTCAGAACTGGTGGCATGAGCTGCACGATATTCCGAAAAAGCTCTCATTAGGCGGACCGGCACACCAGGAGCGGCCGTTCCATCAGCTGGAGCTTCATAATGAAATGATGAAGTGGTATGACTACTGGCTGAAAGGGATTGACACAGGGATCATGGAAGAACCGCCTGTCCGTTACTGGGTGACAGGAGAAAATAAATGGCGCTATGCAGAAAACTGGCCGGTTCCGGAGACGGAATGGACGCCGTTGTATCTGGAATGCTGGGAACGGCTCAGATGGGATCCGGTTGATCCGGACGCATTTGACGGCGCCAATATCCCGGATACGTTTGTTCAGATGCCGCCGACATTGACAAATCAGATTCAGAAGCTGCGTTACATGACAGATCCGCTTGCTGAAGATGTGACAATAGCCGGACCGATCAGCGCAACGTTCTGGGCATCTATTGATGATGTTGATACAAACTGGTTTGTAGTTTTGAAAGACCTTGGTCCGGGCGGATCGGAACGGACCGGACGTGAAGGAGAGCAGGAAATCCCGGATCTGCCGGAACAGTATCTGACGAAAGGTATGCTGAAAGCGTCTATGAGAGAACTGGATGAGGAATTATCCGTGCCGTATAAACCTTGGCACAAACTGACGAAAGAAGCACAGAAAATGGTCGTTCCGGGAGAAATCAATGAGTATAACGTGGAAGTCATGTCTGTTTGCCATACGTTTAAAGCAGGACATCGGATCTGTGTGGAAATCTCCTGTCTGGATTTGCCGGATGGAGCAAACTGTGTCGGTAAGACAGAATATATACCATATCATATTTGCAGGAATGCAACAGTAAGACATGATATTTACCGTGATGGCACACATCCGTCACATATCCTGTTACCGATCATTCCAAACAACAAATAGAAACGGTCAAAGAGAAAAGGAGGGGTATTTGTGATTGTTGAAAACAGAGGACAACAGCAAAGTGTAAGATTTCAGGTGGATACGGACAGGTGCTGCGGATGCCGTCACTGTATTCGGAGATGCATGGAAAATGTATGGCATTGGGACAAGGAAAAGAACTGCGCGATTCCGAAATATCCGGATGAATGTGTTTTGTGCCTGCAGTGCGAAATGGAATGCCTGAATAATGTGATCGACATTTATCCGATCGCAACATTGCAGGTAGATCCGCTTGAGTTCAGCGCGGGACATATTACAGAGGCAGATCTGGAAGGAGGCAGATAAGAGATGGGTGAGATCAAAGATTATGGGAAGTTATACCAGTCAGACATTCTGATCGTTGGCGGAAGCATTTCCGGTCTGACACTGGCGATTAAAACGAAAGAGATGAATCCGGATCTGGATGTTCTTGTAATCGACAAAGGTGTGATCGGATGGACAGGGCAGGCGACAAAAGCCGGAAACGGTATCCGTGCAACCAGGAAAGAGCCGGAAGCAATCCCGATGGCAATGTGTTATCAGGTGCATGCGCACACAGAGTTTTTGAATGACCAGATCTTTCTGATGAAATATTTGGAAGTACAGCGTGACAACGTTGAGTATATGCAGCATTGTGGTGTAAAAACATCTGTAGATGAAGATGGCAATGTAACATACTTTGATATGGTTCCGGGAATGGATTGCGCCGGTGTGGAGATTAACATTAACCGGTCCCTGCGTGCGTTTGCACTCAAATGCGGCGTTCGTCTGCTGTCCCGCGTCAATGTCTTTGAACTTCTGACGGGGAAAAACGGAAGAGTGATCGGATCGATCGGTTTTGATATGGATTCCGGAGAATGCCGGATCTTCCAGGCAAAGACAGTCGTTCTGGCAACACAGGGATGTCATTTTAAGAAGATCGGACTGGAATTTATGGGATACGGAACCGGTGTCGGAGCTGCATATCGTGCAGGCGCAGTCATGAGTAATCCGGAGTTCTCAACACAGACGGATGTCGTATTCAAAAAGACAAACACACCGATTTATGGCGCTTTCAACCTGGTATATAACCAGAAAGGTGAAAATGTTACAAAAAAATATTGTGGAGATCAAACCCTTTATGAAGTATCTACTGAGCTGGTTATGGGAATGCTCGAAGAGGTTAAACAGGGCAATGGTCCGCTGTGGTGCGATCTGGAACACCCGGATGAAGTCCGTGCGATTTTTGGCGGTCAGGGACATACCATGCTGATGCGAATGCTTGATGACAAGATGCAGTGGGAAGAGCATGTTTTCAAAAAGACGATCCGCTCATTTGGCGATGTAGGTCTGACCCCGGAGATGACCATTAAGATGGTGCTGCAGGTAGAGCCGATCCATGTAGATATGGATTATAAAACAAATGTGGAAGGACTGTGGGCAGTTGGCAAAGTAACCGGACAGGGCGCATGCTATTTCGGATGGACCCGCGGAGACGGCCTTGGAAATGCGACCACTACGTCATTGATGGCAGCACCGAGTGTGGTTGCATTTACAGAAACACACGATTTTGAAGAACTTGATCTTACACAGGTTGCAAAGATGAAAGAGAAAATCTATGCGCCGCTGAATCGGAATACAACACATAAACCGAAGGAGATCTTTGACCGAATCGAACGTTATATTTTCCAGACAGATAAGCTGATCACAAAGACAGATGAAAGTATTCAGAGTGTTCTGGATGAAGTAGAGGAAATGAAGAAACTCATTCCGGAACTGACAGCAAATGATCCGCATACGCTCGCAAAATGCCTGGAAGCAGCTGATAATGTGCTCTGCCTGGAAATGGTATTCCGTGCTGCAAGAGAGAGAAAAGAATCCAGAGGACAGATGTATCCGCATTATCGTATGGAGTATCCGCAAATGGATAACGAGAACTGTCTGTACTGGATCCATCTGCGTCAGGGAGAAGACGGCGAAATGGAACTCTTCAAAGAAGATATCCCGTTATGGAAGTACCCGATCCGTCCGCAGGGATATCAGATTCCGGAAGGACAGAAAGAGGAATTCTATGTGCCGGATAACCCATTGGCTCCGGTTTATTTAGAGGCACAAAAAAGAATGGCAGAAGCAATGCAGAAGCAGGAGGCGAAGTAAGGATATGACAGCAATAAAAATAAATGACAGAGATTATTGTGTAACCAAAGGTGCAACCATCCTTGCAGCTTCCTTTGAAACACAGAAGCTGGCACAGGAACCTCTGCAGGTAAGGATCCCGACACTGTATTACCTGAAAGGCGTAGTTGATATCGATGAAAGCGGCGTATGCGTTGTTGAAGCTGACGGAGAGCTTGTAAATGCCTCAAAAGTGCGTGTGAAGGAAGGCATGGAAATCCGGACGATGTCGGAACCGGTAATCGCAGCTAGAAAAGAAGCACTTGCCAAAATATTGAAAAAGCATAACAAATCATGCATTTACTGCTTCCGGTCTTCGAGCTGTGAACTGCAGACATTATTGCATGAATACGGTTTTACAAACGAGCCGGAACTTCCGATGAAGGATCTTGAAGAACTGGATCTTTCTTCAAAAGTATTGGTTCGTGATAACAACAAATGTATTCGCTGTAAGAGATGCATCAATGTCTGTGCAAAAATGCAGGCAGTATCTGCAATTACCTGTACCGGTGAGGGAATGGAAGCAGAGATTACGCCGTCGTCACCAAAGGGCCTGGCAGCAGCAAGCTGTGTAAATTGTGGTCAGTGCGTTGCGGTCTGCCCGGTTGGAGCGTTGACGGAAAAGGATCAGACGGAAGAAGTAAAAGCTGCACTGGAAGATCCTGAGAAATATGTTGTCGTCCAGGTTGCACCAGCGGTACGTGCTGCATTGGGAGAAACATATGAATTTCCGATCGGAGTAGATGTAGAGGGCAGAATTGCAGAAGCTTTAAGAGATGCCGGATTTGACAAGGTGTTTGACACAAAATTCGGTGCGGATCTGACGATCATGGAAGAAGCAAACGAATTGCTCGAACGGATGAACGGAGATGGCATTTTGCCGATGATCACGTCATGCTGCCCGGGCTGGATCAAATATGCAGAACATTTTTATCCTGATATGCTGGATAATATTTCGTCATGCAAATCGCCGCATCAGATGCAGGGAGCGATCATCAAATCATATATTGCGCAAAAAGAAGGAATTGCAAAAGAGAACATCGTTACAGTCAGTGTTATGCCGTGTACAGCAAAGAAGTTCGAACGACTTCGTGATGATGAAAACGGTGCCGGCGTACCGGATGTTGACATTGTGATCACGACAAATGAACTCGGAAAGCTATTAAAAGATTTTGAGATTCAGCTGGAGGCGATGAATCCGAAAACACAGTTTGATGATCCGCTTGGATTTGGAACTGGGGCAGGTGTTATTTTCGGGACAACCGGCGGCGTTATGGAAGCAGCGCTTCGGACTGCAGCAGAAATGATTTCCGGAAAAGCACAGGATGCGCTTGAATATAAAGAAGTGCGGGGCATGAATGGAATTAAGGAGGCTGCAATAGACATCGACGGAAAGGCAATAAAAGTAGCTGTAGCCTCCGGCCTTGCAAATGCCAATGCATTATTGACGAAGATCAAGTCAGGAGAAGCAGATTATCAGTTCGTTGAAATCATGGCATGCCCGGGTGGCTGTGTGAACGGCGGCGGACAGCCACACCAGCCGGCAGCAGTCCATGCAATGATGGATGTACCGGCAGAACGTGCCGCGGCATTATACAGAAATGATGCCAATGCAACAGTCCGCAAGTCGCATGAAAATGCATCT
>CADBRG010000178.1 GCA_902797015.1 uncultured Lachnospiraceae bacterium | reverse complement strand
TTTCTATCGCTGCAGAACAAACGGATCGGGGTACGTTCGGTTGAGAACCTTGTCAAAAAATACGCCCGTCTCGTAACAACGGTGAAGAACATCACGCCGCACAAACTACGAAGCACCTATGGCACCACACTTTATCAGGAAACAGGCGACATCTATCTGGTCGCCGATGTGCTGGGCCACAAAGATGTCAATACAACCAAAAAACACTATGCAGCCCAGTCTGATATGCGCAGACGAATGGCTGCCAAAGCAGTAAAATTAAGGGAAGATGACTGATTCATCTTCCCTTTTTCAATATCAATATGGATCGATTCACCACAGGCTGAAATCTCTTACAGTGATTCATGCATCTCTTTTTCATAATAAGGGATTGTCAGATAGCAGCCACTCTGAATCTTGCTATCATATACGTTATTCAACGCCTGCACTTCCCTGACATATTCACGGTCAGAGATCACATTCTCTGTATTATACTCCTGTGCGAGCGCGTGCAGTGTCATACCCTCCTCCACTCTGACGGAAGTATATCTCGTCTTCACATCATAGGATACGGAAGCCTCACTGGTCTGTGCCGGAGACAGAAACATCCCGAACAGGATACCTGCCATAATGCAGAGAACTGCGATCAGTACAAAACGGGAACGACTCTTTCTCTGTACAGCCTTGCGAATACGCACGGTGTGCGCCTTAGATGCTCTGCTGCTGTAATGCCCCTGATATCTTGCCATCGTGTTAACCGTATTCACCCGACTCATAATTCTCCGTCCGTTAAAAATAATCTATCTCATCGGTTTCTCAGAAACCGAACAGCTGTTCTGTATGAGTATATTACCAAACGTTCGTTCGGTTGTCAATAAAAATCGAACATATTTTCGGAATATATGTTTGCTTTTTGGGTGAACTGTGTTATAATCTCTTCAAACAAAGGTTTTCTATGGGAGGTACGTTATGGCATACGGTAAGATCAGTTCCAAGCAGCAGGAGATTCTCGACTTTTTAAAGGAAGAGATCCTGAACAAGGGATATCCGCCTGCAGTCCGGGAAATCTGTGAGGCAGTACATTTAAAATCGACCTCTTCCGTTCATGCACATCTGGAAACACTTGAAAAGAACGGCTACATCCGTCGCGATCCTACCAAGCCGCGTGCGATCGAGATCGTAGATGATAACTTTAATATGGTACGCACCGAGATGGTCAGCATTCCGCTTGTCGGACGCGTTGCTGCCGGCGAACCGATCCTGGCTGTCGAGAATATCGAAAGCTACTTCCCGATCCCTGCAGAATATGTTCCGCGCGGCGAGACCTTCATGTTAAAGGTACAGGGAGAAAGCATGATCAACGCCGGCATTATGGACGGTGATCTCATTCTCGTCGAATCCGTCAATGTTGCCCGCAACGGAGACATGGTCGTTGCCCTGGTCGATGACTCAGCGACCGTTAAAACATTCTATCACGAAGGCGATCATATCCGTCTGCAGCCGGAGAATGACAATATGGATCCCATCCTTCTTAACGAAGTTACGATCCTCGGAAAGGTATTCGGGGTGTTCCGGTTCTTTTAGGTAAAATAAAAGGACTGCCGCAAATTCTGCGGTAGTCCTTTTCTATACTCTTAATACATAGAACCGTTACAGCTCTTCCGGATCGATCATCTTTCCATCTTTCCAGATGCGTTCCAGGTCATAAAACAGTCTGTCTTCCTTTGAGAACAGGTGGACAATGATATCTTTATAATCCATCAGCACCCAGCTTGATTTCTGATTCCCCTCTTTGCTGCATTCGGTATAGCCTGCTTTATAAAGCTCCTCATCTACGGCATCTACAAATGCCTGCATCTGATTGGTGTTGTTCGCGCTGGCGATGACAAAATAATCGGCGATCACGGAAATGTCTCTGATATCGATCACCTGTACATCTTCTGCTTTTTTCTCTGCCAGTGCATGGCAGGCAAGTTTTGCCATCTCTCTGGATGTGTCTGTCATGTAAATATTCTCCTTATCTAAAACTACAGATATTGTCTGTAATAATCATATGCTTCCTGTGTCGTATCGTCAATCGTCCTGCCGGTTTTTTGTAAATATTCCAGTGTATCCGACAGAATGACCGCAGTTGTCCGGGCAAGGTCTGTTTTGGCCAGGTCACGCAGCATATCAAGGTTTGGTGCATGTGCGCGGTTTGGCTCAATATAATCTGCCACAAAAATGATCTGGTCCAAAAGATTCATCCCGGGCTCACCGGTCGTATGGACTTTGATCGCATGCAGGATCTCCTGATTTTCAATCCCGTATTCCTCTTCCGCCATGATCGCACCGCACTTAGCATGCAGCAGGGGGAGATTCTTCCGTTCCGCATCATTGACATCCATGCCATGTGACTCACAATATGCGACACGCTCTTCATCCGGCATATATTTCGCACAGTCATGCAAGAGCGCGGCAATGGCCGCTTTTTCTTCATTGTAATGATGCAGCTTCGCCAATTGTCTGGCCGTTGCAACCACACCCTGTGTATGGATGTAACGGCTTTTTTTCAGACTGTTTTTCAGCTTTTGCTCCATCTCTTCAAACTGCATGGCATGCGCATCCTGATACAGCCGGTTAGACACGATATATTCTGCGACCGCATCAGGTACCATATACCGGACAGAACGTCCCTTTGCCGCCTGCTCCCGTATAAAGGTACTTGAGATCGCAAATCCCGGAACGTGCAGGAGATCGATCTCTGCATTGTATTTCTTCTGTAAATGAAGGATCTGTTCCGAAAGATCTTCTGCTTCTTTGCTGGCTCTTAAGGCAACCAGAATATGCGCTTCCTCACAGAT
>CADBRG010000177.1 GCA_902797015.1 uncultured Lachnospiraceae bacterium | reverse complement strand
TGATCGAAACTGTCAATCAAAAGTACGGAAATACCGTGATCATGGTGACTCACAATGACGCAATCCGTCATATGGCTGATCTTGTGATCCGGTTAAAGGATGGACAGATTACGGATCGGATCAGAAACGAAATAAAGATACCGGCCAAAGCGCTTGAATGGTAGATGCTATGAAGAATCCTCTTCGCAGACGATTGCTCCGGGATCTGAGATCAGACTTCGGAAAATATCTTGTTATTTTCGGACTTCTGGTCTGTATGATCGGATTGGTTTCCGGATATCTGGTCGCAGATGAGAGCATGATCGCTGCATACAATGAAAGCTTTCAAAAATATCATATTGAAGATGGGAACTTCGAGTCAGAAAAAAAGCTGAGCCGCTCACAGAAGGAAAAGATCAGCCGGTTCGGGATCAATGTCTATGATCTGTTCTATGTGGAGAATCCTGTAACATCATATACACAGGTGTCCGACAGCCAGAAAAAGAAGGCGTCTCTCTTTGGTGAAGCAGTATCCGCGCCTGATGAAGATACCATGCGTGTATTTGCCAATCGTGATCAGGCAGATCTTGTATGTGTCATGGACGGAAGGCTTGCTGAGAACAAAGGCGAGATCGCGGTTGACAGGATGTATGCGACGAACAACGGTCTTAAGATTGGTGACACCATCACATTTTGTGATACGCAGTTAATGATTACCGGTCTGGTGTCTCTGTCTGATTACAGCGCATTATTTTCCAATAACAATGATGCGATGTTTGATGCGCTCGAATTTGGCGTCGGTGTCGTCTCCGCGGAGACTTTTGAGGGCTTTCCGTCGGATCAGACACATTATGTGTATGCATGGCATTATCAGGAAAAACCCACTGATGAGATTCAGGAAAAAGAATGGTCAGACGATCTGCTGACTGATCTGAACAATACCATAGCACTCGTGTCGTTTACGCCGCAGTACGCCAATCAGGCCATCCGTTTTACAGGAGAAGACCTTGGGTCAGACCGGGCGATGATGCTGATCCTTTTGTATATTGTCATTGCGATCATTGCATTTGTTTTTGCCGTGATCATCAGCAATACAATTCAGAAGGAGTCGAACGTGATCGGGACGCTTCGTGCCTCCGGGTATACGATCGCGGAGCTGATCAGACATTATATGGCTATGCCGTTTTTTGTCACCCTCGTGGCAGCCGGTGTGGGAAATGTCCTGGGCTATACGTATTTTCGAGTGTTCATGGCCAACCTGTATTACAACAGCTACAGCCTTCCGACCTACGTAACCAGATGGAATGCGGATGCGTTTCTCGAAACGACGCTGCTTCCGATCGTGATGATGGTCGTGATCAATCTGATCGTACTTATGTTTATGCTGACACTCCCGCCTCTGAAATTCCTGCGCAGGGATCTGCGCCGCAGAAAACAAAAGCGTGCGATCAGGTTGAATCCGAAGATTCCGTTTTTTACGCGATTCAGGCTGCGTGTGATCTTTCAGAATCTGGGGAACTATGCCATTTTGTTTTTGGGGATCCTGTTTGCAAACCTTTTGCTGCTCTTTGGACTCGGCCTCCCTTCCCTGTTGTCTCATTTTCAGAATGAGATTGAAAACAACATGCTGAGCAGATATCAGTATATCCTGCAGGTTCCGGTCGATGCAGTGAATGAAGACCGCATGCTCTATTCCATGATCAATATGATGAGCTTCCGGGAAAACGTAGAAACGAAGAATCCGGATGCTGAGAAATTTACGGCATATATGCTGCAGACGGGCGGAGACGCTGCCAGACAGGAAGAAATCCTGATCTACGGCGTTACATCTGACAGTCGTTATATCGATGTAAAGGAATTGCATGAACAGGAATCATCCGAATCCCAAAAAGAAGCAAGCGTTCTGGTATCTGCGTCCTTTGCGGAGAAATATCAGGTGGTGCCCGGAGATGAGGTCACGCTTGGTGAAAAATATGAAAACGAGCAGTATACTTTTACGGTTGCAGGTGTGTACGACTATGCGGGTTCACTGGTGCTGTTTATGGACCAGGATGAAATGAATGCGCTGTTCGATCTGGGGAGTGACTATTTCAGCGGTTATTTTTCAGACAGCGAGATCACGGATATCGATGAAAAATACATTGGTTCCGTTCAGGATCTGACAGCACTGACAAAAGTTTCCAGACAGCTCGACCATTCAATGGGCGGGATGGCAGACATGGTAAATGTGGTCGCAGTCATTATGTTTATCATTCTGATCTACCTGATGACAAAGATCATCATAGAGAAAAACGCGCAGTCTATCTCTATGGCAAAGATCCTGGGATATACGACAGGAGAAATCGGAAAGCTCTATATTATGGCAACGACAATTGTTGTGATCCTTTTCCTTTTGATCACGTTGCCGTTAGAAACCATTATGCTCAAACAAATGCTGTATACGATGATGCGCTCGGAGATGACCGGATGGATCACATTCTGTGTTGGGAAAGATGTGTATGTAAAAGCATTTATCTGCGGACTGCTATCTTATGCAGTCGTTGCTTTGTTTGAATACAGGAAGATCAGAAAAGTGCCGATGGATGAGGCTTTAAAGCATGTGGAATAAAGTAACCGGATACGGGGCGTGAAAGCTATGAGAAAGAAAAGAATTTATGGACTTGCAATGATCATGACCGTCATAATCTCTGCAGGATGTGTGCTTGGAGGCTGTGGTCAGTCAGAAGCAGGTACGGTATCGGAAAGCAATCTGGAAGAAGACATGAAGACGGATACACAAGAGGTCCTTTCGATTGATGATAAGAACGCAAAGCAGACACCGCAAAAAGAGGAAACTGTACATGTTTCTGCAGATGCGACAGGAAAACCGGACGAGATTTCGGTAGAGGCAACTCTGGAAAACCCGACAGAAAGTGAACAGATCCGTGATATGACCAATCTTTCAGATGTAGAAAACAAGCAGGGTGACGAGCTATATGCTTTTGGAGATAACCTGACAGATCCGTCAGGTGCCAGAGTGATATACTGGGAAAATCTGGGTGAGGACGTCACCTATGAAGGCAAGTCGGAGAAACCCCTTCCGGTCCAGGTGAACATTTCCTATTATCTGGACGGCAATTCTATTTCGCCGGAAGATCTGGCCGGAAAAAGCGGACAGGTTCGTATCTGCTTTGACTATAAGAATCAGGAAACAAAAGAGATTTCCATAGACGGGAAAAGTATTTCGGTAAGCGTTCCGTTCGCCGCGATCTCTATGGTAAGTTTTCCAAAAGACCATTTTAAAAATATCAGCGTTGAAAACGGTAAGATCATGACGATCGGAGAGCAGCAGATGATCGTGGGATATGCGTTTCCGGGCTTAAAGAGCAGTCTGAAATTAAAAGATCTGGAAGCAACAAAAGAAATCGATATTCCTGACCATGTAGAGGTCACAGCAGATGTGACGGATTTTTCGCTTGATTATACAGCAACGGTCATTACCAACGGATTGCTGTCAGATGTTGATCTTTCGGAATTTGATGATGCAAAGGATCTTGCGGACGGGATGAATGAATTGTTGGATGCATCCGGAAAGCTGACAGACGGCATGCAGGAATTATCTGACGGGAGCAGGACGTTTGCCGGTTACCTGGATGCTTATACGGAAGGGGTGACGGCGTTAGATGACGGACTGGAGGAGCTCTCAAAGGGAAGCAGTCAGATGGATTCATCCATTACGGAAGCAGCCAAAGAGCTGAAAAACAAGCTGGATGAATGGGATGCGGCAGTCGAAAAAATGCAGACAGCCTTTGCGGGAACGGATGCCGACGGTTTACAGAACCAGCTGGTACAGGAGTCAGGAAAACTGCAGCAGGCGCTTGCGTCAGCGCAACAGGCACTTTCACAGATTGACTGGGAAGCCTATGATGCGACGGGTATGACAGATCAGGCAAAGGAAACTGCCGTGAAAGCCGCCACAGAGGCGGTCACAGCGATGGAACTCGAAGGCCTGACGGAAGAAGAGAAAAGCGCAGTCACAGAAGCGGCTGCCGATGCGATCCGCAATGCGGAATATGATCTGTCAGAACCTGATATGGGCGATGCGATGAAACACACAGACGAAGCGCTGCAGGGGCTCTCAGATGCGGCGACAAGTTATTCGGAACTGCAGAATACACTCGCAGCACTGCCGCTTGCAGCAGGGAATTCCGGGGATGAGGATGCCACAGGCAGCATGCTTGCAGCAATTGATACCGATGAACTGCGTACGATGATCGATCAGTTTTCTGCAGGAATGCATGAACTCTCGAACGGTGCGGCTGCGGCAAAGGACGGTGCAGATACGCTCGCGACATCCGGTGCAGAGCTGGCAGAAGGATATGGAAAGATCACAGAAGGTCAAGCGGAATTGCTGACCGGTATGAAAGCATTTGACAAGGACGGCATCGGAAAGCTGTCAGAGCTTGCGGGTGATGATCTGACAAGTATGATCCGGCGTTTGCAGGCGTTGCAAAAAGCAGATCTGGAATATACCAATTTTTCCGGTTTGACAGACGGGACAAAAGGCAGTGTCCGCTTCATTATTGAAACCGAAAAAATTAAGGCAGAGTGACGAATCGCTCTGCCTTTTGTACGTATTATTGTAAAATCTGAACGTTACTTGTTTGCCATTTTCTCCAGGAATTCCGGACCGTATCCGTAACGCTCTACGACATAATCCAGATCCTTGTCACCGCGCCCGGACAGATTGACAAGAACGGATCCGGTCATGCCGGTTCTTGCGACCTTAATCGCATATGCGAGAGCATGTGAGCTCTCAATCGCCGGGATGATACCTTCATGTCTGGAGAGCAGGAACAGTGCTTCGATGGCTTCGTCATCACTGATCGTAGTGTATTTAACACGGTCCATATCGTGAAGCAATGCATGCTCCGGACCTGCAGCAGGATAGTCAAGACCACTGGCGTTAGAATATACAGGTGCAGGTTCGCCGTTCTCGTCTGCCAGCATGATGCTGTTAAATCCATGCATAACGCCTTCTTCTCCGTAAGTGATCGAAGCAGCATGGTCGCCAAGCTTCGGCCCGCGGCCAAGCGGCTCAACGCCGATCAGCTCAACCGGATCTGCAAGGAACGGTGTGAACATGCCGATCGAATTGGATCCACCGCCAACACAGGCAATGACCTGATCCGGCAGATGGCCGGTCTGCTCGATGAACTGTTCTCTGGCTTCTTCGCCGATGCAGTACTGGAAGTCTCTTACCATCAGCGGGAACGGATGCGGGCCTGCAGCAGTACCGATGCAGTAAACCGCGTCGTGATATTCTTTTGAATAAGCCATAAATGCAGCATCAACAGCTTCTTTTAATGTCTTTAAACCAAAGCTGACCGGGACAACATTTGCGCCCAGAAGCTTCATGCGGGTAACGTTCGGTGCCTGCTTTGCGATGTCGACTTCGCCCATATAAATGTCGCATTCCAGACCAAAGTAAGCGGCAGCGGTAGCGAGTGCCACGCCGTGCTGTCCTGCACCGGTCTCAGCGATGATCTTCTTTTTGCCCATGTATTTTGCAAGAAGACCTTCGCCCATGCAGTGGTTTAACTTATGTGCGCCGGTATGGTTTAAGTCTTCTCGTTTTAAATAAATCTGTGTTCTGCCAAGCAGATTGGATAAGTTCTGGCAGTGGTACACAGGCGTCGGACGACCCTGGAAATCCTTGCGGATCCGGCGAAGCTCCGCAATGAACTGTGCGGACTGTGCGATGGTATTGTAGGCCTCCGCATATTCGTTAAACGCCTTGATCAGCTCCGGATCTTTTAAATAGTTTCCGCCATACTTTCCGAAATAGCCATCCTGTGTGGGATATTCTTTTAAATAATTATCAAAATCTCTGTATTTGTTCATGAATCAATCGTCCTTTCTGTAGCAACTATTTTGAACAATCCAATGAATTATATCATAGAATTATAATTGAAAAAAGTAGGATGTGAAAAACAAAATGCAGCTTGCTATATGCAAAAATGGCATAATTCATCAATTGTGTCGAAAATCAGTAGGGTTTTTATCGCAGTAAGCTGATTGACGTGTTTGTGGGTAGAAGATATAATAGCAATAGAGATCAGACAAACCGGAAGGAGAGCGCCCGACCGGAATGCTGATAGGGGTGCAGTGGCACCGTTTCAGTTGAAAAAGGACAATTACTCTGACAGTTAGGTTTCGCACCGCGCAGGAAGAGACGTTGCAATGACCAAAAGGCAGCAATGGCTTTTTCTGTTCGTGTATGCGAATGGGAAGAGCCATTTTTTTATGAACAGACAAAACGGGAAGGAAAAACGATGTTAAAACTCGCAATCTACGGAAAAGGCGGAATTGGAAAATCAACGATGACAGCAAATCTGGCAGCGGCATTTGCTTCGCTTGGGAAACGTGTCATCCAGATCGGATGTGACCCGAAGGCAGATTCGACGATGAATATCTTAGGCGGTGTCAGACAGCAGTCGGTCATGGATTATTTAAGAGACCATGATAATGAGCCGGAGTCGATCGAAGAGATTTCAAAGGTCGGATTTGGGAATATCCTTTGTATCGAGACTGGCGGTCCTACACCGGGACTCGGATGTGCGGGAAGAGGCATTATCGCGACATTTAATCTATTAGAGGACCTGGAACTGTTTGAAATCTGGAAGCCGGATGTCGTGCTTTATGATGTCCTTGGCGATGTAGTCTGCGGCGGATTTGCAGCACCGATCAGAGAAGGCTATGCAGAGCATGTTCTGATCGTTACTTCCGGTGAAAAGATGGCACTTTATGCAGCGGATAACATTTACCGCGCGGTGCAGAACTTTGCGGACCGCGGCTATGCGGATGTCGGCGGAATCATCTTTAACCGCAGAAATATCCCGGATGAAGAAAAGAAAGTAACAGAGTTTGCCGCAGAGCGCGGTCTGGAGATCGTCGGAGACATCCCGAGAAACGACGACATCAATCAGTTTGAGGAAATCGGAAAAACCGTGATCGAAGGCGATCCGATGCTTCCGATCAGTGAGCGGTTTTTAGACCTGGCAAAACGTCTTTTGGAAAAGGATCAATAATATGAACAGAGAACCCTACAGCATTACAATCAGAGAGCTGCAGGAAGGCGGCAGAGAAAACATCCCGCCGGAGCTTTTACCGTCCACACAGCTGATCTATAGTTCTCCTGCGACGCTCGCATTCAATTCGCCCGGTGCGACCGGATTTGGCGTGAAACGGGCAGGACTTGCGATTCCCGGATCCGTTATGCTTTTGGTAGCACCGGGATGCTGCGGCCGGAATACGAAGCTCTTATCAGAGGTGCGCGGGTATGAAGACCGGTTCTTCTTTCTCCTGATGGACGAATCGGATATCGTAAATGGCGAGCATCTTGCAAAAGTACCGGATGCAGTTTCCGAGATCGTAGAATATCTCGAAGAAAAGCCGTCTATGGTGATGATCTGCGGAACCTGTGTAGATGCGCTTCTTGGCACAGACTGGGAGCGGGTCTGCCGAAAGGCAGAAGAGCAGGCAGGACTGCCTGTCCGCCCGTGTTATATGTATGCGCTGACAAGAGAAGGCAGAAAGCCACCGATGGTACTGGTTAGAAAAGCCATCTACTCCCTTCTGGAAAAGCGGAAACGGAATTCGAGAACCGTCAACCTGCTCGGATATTTTTCACCGCTGATCGATGACTGCGAGCTGTATGATCTGTTAAAGCAGGCAGGGGTACAGACAATCAATGAGATCTCGCGGTGCCCTGATTATGAAAGCTATCTGGCGATGTCAGAGGCGAATTTCAATATCGTTCTCGATCCCGAGGCGCGGACGGCAGCCGATGATCTGAATGACCGGCTCGGAATCCCGTACCTTGAGTTGACACGCCTGTACCAGATCGACCGGATCGCAAACCAGTATCGTGCGTTTGCAGGTGCGATCGGCGCAGAATTTGATGATTCCGCTGCCAGAAAGCAGGCAGAGGAAGCAATCGAAGGATTTTTAAAGGACTTTGGAAATGTTTCCGTTGCAGTCGGAGAGATGTTAAATGCCAATTCCTTTGAGCTGGCTCTGGCACTGATCCGCTACGGCATGCGCGTTCCGGAGATATTTACCAATATATCGGCAGAGGATTATGTCTATATCAGACGTTTGGCAGAGCTTTCTCCGGAGACAAAGGTTTACACCAATCTGTCGCCGACCATGCTGTATTACGACTGCGGCACGGAGACAGTCGATCTGACGATCGGAAAGGATGCGATCTATTATCATCCGGATGCGCCAAATGTGCCGTGGAATTCGGATCGACAGCCGTTTGGCTATGCCGGAGTAAAAAAGCTGATCATAGAAATGCGGGAGGCAATGGAAAAACATGTCTGACAGGATGGTTTTTGACCTGATCGACAAACTGAATACCGAACATGCATTAAGCAGGCAGGAGTGGATATCGGTCATTGACGGATATACACCGGAGATCGCTTCGTATGTATCTGAAAAAGCACGTTACTGGCAACAAAAATACTACGGGAACAAAATCTTTGTCCGCGGTCTGATAGAGATGACAAATTATTGCAAAAATGATTGCTATTACTGTGGCATCAGGAGAAGTAACCGGAATGCAGAGCGCTATCGCCTGACAAAGGATGAGATCCTTGCATGTGCCGATCTGGGATATGAACTCGGATATCGCACGATCGTCCTGCAGGGCGGAGAGGATCCGTTTTATAAGGACGAGGACATTGCAGCAATCGTAACCATGATCAAGCAGGCACATCCCGACTGTGCAGTGACATTATCGCTTGGCGAGCGGGAATATGACACCTATAAGCTTTGGTTTGACGCGGGTGCTGACCGCTATCTGCTTCGTCATGAAACAGCAAACCATGATCATTACAGATATCTCCATCCGGAGCCGTTAAGTGCAGTGCATAGGCAGCAATGTCTGCGGGATCTAAAACAGATCGGCTATCAGGCAGGCGCCGGTTTTATGGTTGGTGCGCCTGGCCAGACCACAGAGCATCTTGCGGAGGATATGCTGTTTTTAAAAGAGCTGGATCCGGAGATGGTCGGGATCGGACCGTTTTTACCGCATCATGACACACCGTTTGCGGATGAAAAGCCGGGTTCAACAGAGATGACGATCTATTTTCTGGGCCTGCTCAGACTGATGCTGCCGAAGGTCTTGCTGCCGGCTACGACAGCGCTTGGCACAGCAGATCCGCTTGGAAGAGAAAAGGGCGTACAGGCAGGTGCGAATGTCGTGATGCCGAATCTGTCCCCGACAGATGT
Source organism: uncultured Lachnospiraceae bacterium (assembly GCA_902797015.1). GTDB lineage: Bacteria > Bacillota > Clostridia > Lachnospirales > Lachnospiraceae > SY8519. The sequence goes on along the minus strand of CADBRG010000177.1, from coordinate 1,863 downwards.
GCGAAAGAAATACGAATTATATGATAACAAGATCTGCACCGGCGATGAGGCGGCAGAGTGCAAAAACTGCCTCGCAAACCGGATGCGGTCGATCGGATATGAAGTGGTGGCTTCACGCGGAGACCATTACAGCGTGACAGTGTAAAAGGCCGGATCAAAAGGTTTTTTGCCGGAAGAAAGGAAAGACGGCGATGAGTTTAAATGCAACCCCATCCGCAGACCGGGTACACATCGGAATCTTCGGAAAGCGTAATGCAGGAAAATCCAGTATCATCAATGCGATCACAGGACAGAGTCTTGCGATCGTCTCAGATGTCAGAGGGACAACAACGGATCCTGTCAGCAAGGCGATGGAGCTTTTACCGCTCGGTCCGGTGGTTGTGATCGACACACCGGGTATCGATGACAGCGGGGAGCTTGGGACCCTTCGTGTCAAAAAGAGCTACCAGGTTTTAAATAAGACCGACATCGCCGTGCTCGTTGTGGACGGAACAGAGGGTGTCGGAGAGGAAGAGAAGCGCCTGATCGCGCGCATCCTGGAAAAAAAGATTACGATGGTCATTGCCGTGAATAAATCAGAGCTGATGACAGATGCGCAGAAGGAAGCTATTTCCGAAGCACTTACGGCATATGCGCCGATTTTTGTCAGCGCGATGACCGGAGAAAACATATACGAACTGAAAGAACAGATCGCAGCGTCAAAGCCGCAGGAAGAAAAGAAACCGATCGTAGGCGATCTGCTTTCGCCATCCGATTTTGTCGTGCTGGTCGTACCGGTCGATTCAGCAGCACCGAAGGGGCGTCTGATCCTGCCGCAGCAGCAGACGATCAGGGATATCCTGGATCACGATGCGACAGCGATCGTTGTCAAGGAAAATGAACTGGAAAACACCTTAAAGAACATCGGAAAAACACCGCGGATCGTGATCACGGACAGCCAGGTGTTTAAACAGGTTGATGCGGTTACACCGGCAGAGATTCCGCTCACCTCGTTTTCGATTCTGTTTGCCAGATACAAGGGCAATCTTCCGGAGCTCGTCAAGGGCGTGAGGATGCTCCATGAGATCAAAGACGGGGATAAGATCCTGATATCAGAAGGCTGCACACATCACAGGCAGTGTGAGGACATCGGAACCGTGAAACTGCCGCGCCTCGTCAGACAGTTTTCCGGTGCGGAACCGGTCTTCGAGTTTTCCAGCGGTATCGAATATCCTGAGAATCTTTCCGATTACAAACTCATCTTGCATTGCGGCGGATGTGTGCTGAATGAGCGGGAGATGAAGTACAGGATCCAGTGCGCACAGGATGCGCAGATACCGATCACCAATTACGGAATCAGCATTGCGTACATGACGGGGATTTTAGAGCGGGCATTAAAACCGTTCCCGTCGATCGCAGCGAAGCTGGAGGGTTAAACGTGAAGGGATTAAGAAAAATCATTTATCCGTTTGCACCGGATCAGTCCGGCGCGGCGGCTGTGTTTTATGAATTGGGCGGCATGATCATCATTTGCGATGCGGGCGGATGTGCGGGAAACATCTGCGGATTTGATGAGCCGAGATGGTTTCGTCAAAAAAGCGCGATCTTTTCCGCGGGACTTCGTGATATGGACGCGATCCTTGGCAGAGATGATCTGATGATCGAAAAGATCAAAGCCGCAGCAGGAAAGCTGGATGCTTCATTTGTTGCCATCATCGGGACGCCGGTCCCGGCGACGATCGCAACCGATTACCATGCGATCCGTCGAATGGGTGAAAAGCGCATCGGCCTTCCGGTGGTGACAGTCGATACGAATGGCGCTCTTTTGTATGACAGCGGAATTGAAAAAGCCTACATGGCATTGTTTGACCGGTTTGCAAAAGA
>CADBRG010000176.1 GCA_902797015.1 uncultured Lachnospiraceae bacterium | reverse complement strand
GACTGGAATAAAGCAAGTAAGAATGCATAGGAGATAAAACAACATGAGTTTTGCACAGAAACGACACACGATGATGTCCTTTAAACGGCACCGGGAACAGTCGGCACATGAACCGAAAAATGCAAATGAATACCTTGCAGATCTGTTTGATGACGGAAGCTGGCATGAGATGGAATCCGTGTTTGAAAGCGCGGATCCGCTCGGATTTCCCGGCTATCAGAAAAAACTCAAAGACGCCAGACTGACGACCGGTATCCCGGATGCGCTGTGCGCAGGATATGGGACGATCGGCGGCGTAAAGGTCTTTGCGGCGAAACTGGATAAAAACTTTATGATGGGCAGTATGGGAACGGCAGTCGGAGAACGTCTGACCCGTGTCGTGGAAGCGGCAGGGAAGTACCATGTCCCACTGATCATTTTTTCCGCAAGCGGCGGTGCGAGGATGCAGGAGGGGATGTTCTCTCTGATGCAGATGGCAAAGACCAGTGCTGCGATCAAGCGGTTTCAGGACAACGGCGGATTATACATATCTGTATTAACACATCCGACAACAGGCGGTGTGAGTGCAAGCTTTGCCATGCTTGGAGACATCATCCTGGCAGAAGAAAACGCGCTGATCGGTTTTGCGGGGCCACGGGTCATTGAGCAGACGATCGGAGAAAAGCTGCCGGCAGGATTTCAGCGGGCCGAGTTCCAGATGGAGCATGGCTTTGTTGACCGTATCGTAGCGGACGGACAGATGCGGAAAGAATTGTCCAAAATTTTGATACTTCACAGGAGAGTCTCATGAGACAAAAGAAATTGACACCATATGAGCGTCTGGAGATTGCAAGAGACATCAAAAGACCAAAGGTGACAGATTATATTGATGCACTTTTTGATGATTTTATTGAATTGTCCGGTGACCGGCTGGGAAAAGAAGATGCTTCCATTCTGGGAGGCATCGCTTCTTTTGAAGGCGTGCCGGTTACAGTGATCGGTCATAGAAAAGGCGGCAACCTCGAAGAAAACATGAAATATAACTTCGGAATGCCGGGACCGGAGGGATACCGCAAGGCACTGCGTCTGATGAAACAGGCAGAAAAATTTGGCAGACCGGTGATCACATTTGTAGACACGCCGGGTGCGTATCCCGGAAAAGAGGCGGAAGAAAACGGACAATCCATCGCGATCGCGGAAAACCTCGCTGAAATGAGTGCATTAAAGGTTCCGATCATTACGATCGTGACCGGAGAAGGCAACAGCGGCGGAGCACTTGCGATCAGTGTCGCAGATGAAATCTGGATGCTTGAGAATGCTGTCTATTCGGTCCTTTCGCCGGAAGGGTTTGCCAGCATCCTGTGGAAGGATGCCAAACGGAGCAAAGAGGCCTGCGAGGTCATGAAAATGACAGCGGAAGAGCTCTATGAGGGAGGTCTTTGTGACCAGGTGATCCCGGAAGCAGAGGGTGGCATTCAGGAAGATTTTTCAAATGGATGCATACAGATCAGAAAGGCACTGCGGAGTGCACTGCCCACACTGATGAAAACGAATACAGATACGCTTTTGGAGAACCGTTACCAGAAGTACAGACACATTGAAGGAGAATATCACGCGATCCGGAAAAAGGCATGACGTTTTGACCGGCTTTTTCGGGAGTGCGAGGGGAATATTATGCAGGGAATTCAGATCATCGGGATGGGAAAAGGCGTTCCCGCCCGACGAGTGGAAAATGAAGCATTCACCAAAATGGTGGATACGAGTGATGAATGGATCCGAAGCAGAACGGGAATTGAGACCCGGTATTTCTGTGAGGACGAAATGCAGATGGATCTGTGTGTGGATGCAGCACGGCAGGCGCTGGCGAATGCAGGGGTCGGGCCGGAAGAAATCGGTCTTTGTGTGGTCTGTACGATCACTCCGGATTATCATACACCGTCTTCTGCATGCATGGTGCAAAGCGCGCTGGGGCTTCCGGAGGATATACCGGCATTTGATGTGAATGCTGCCTGTTCCGGGTTTTTATACGGCCTGGAAGTCGTCAGCTGCATGCTGGGGTCGGATGCGCTGCCAAGGCCATATGCCTTGCTGATCGGCGCAGAAAAGCTCTCACGGATCATGAATTTTGAAGATCGGTCCACCTGTGTGCTGTTTGGAGACGGTGCAGCGGCAGCAGTGATCCGTCCTTCCGATACGCACCGGTTTTTCTGCAGGCTTGGCTCGCAGGGAGACGCACAGGCACTGAACGCACCGGGCATTGGTTATCCGGAACCATACATCCACATGGATGGACGAAAGGTTTTTCAGTTTGCAGTCCGTGCAATGGAAAACGGAATCCGGCTCTTAGAAAAGGAAACAGGTACCCGGGCGGAGGACATCGACGTGTTCATCTGTCACCAGGCAAATGAACGGATCATCCGCCATGTGCAGAAAAAGTTGAAACTCGGGGATGAGAAGTTTTTCATCAACCTGAACAAGTTCGGAAATACCTCCGGCGCAAGTGTTCCGCTGGCAATGGCAGAACTGATGGAAAACGGCAGACTCAAACCGGGGACAAAAGCCTACTGTCTCGGGTTTGGCGGCGGTCTGACCTGGGGCGCAGCTTATCTTGAGTTTTAAATCAATGGCAATGAAAAAAAGCATATTTTAGTATTTTAGAAATATGAGGAGAATATAAAAATGAGTTGGCTTACAGAAACATTAAATATCAAATATCCGATCATTCAGGGCGGTATGGCAAACATCGCGACCGGCGCATTTGCGGCAGCCGTTTCAAATGCAGGTGCACTTGGCCTGATCGGTTCCGGCGGCATGAACGCAGAACAGCTGGCAGGAGAGATTAAGATCGCAAAGGCAAACACGGACAAACCGTTCGGTGTGAACCTGATGCTGATGAATCCGGATGCAGACCGAATCGCACAGCTGCTTGCAGATGAGAAGATCCCGGTGATCACAACCGGTGCCGGAAATCCGGGAAAATACATGGAAAAATGGAAGGCAGCAGGCAGCATCGTCATTCCGGTCGCAGCAAGTGTGGCACTCGCAAAACGTATGGTGCGCGCAGGTGCAGACGCAGTGATCGCCGAAGGTACAGAGAGCGGCGGACATGTCGGTGAAATGACGACCATGACACTTGTACCGCAGATGGTAGATGCGCTGGATGTTCCGGTGATCGCAGCAGGCGGTATTGCAGACGGCAGACAGATGGCGGCAGTTATGGCGCTCGGTGCATCCGGAATCCAGGTTGGTACATGCCTTCTTGCAAGTGAAGAATGTCCGATTCATGAAAACTACAAGCAGGCGATCCTGGAAGCAGGTGATAACGCGACCGTCGTAACAGGCAGAAGCGTCAATGCACCGGTCCGTGTCCTGAAGAACAATATGACAAGAAACTATCTGAAAAAAGAGCGCGAAGGCGCTGACAGAATGGAACTCGAGAAATATACATTGGGTTCCCTGCGCCGTGCTGTATTTGACGGAGATACAAAGGACGGCTCTCTGATGGCCGGACAGGTATGCGGTCAGCTGACAAAGATCCGTCCGCTTACAGAGATCTTTGCAGATATGTGCAGCCAGAGAGATGCAGTGATCAGCAGCCTGCAGGCAAATGCATAATCAGAGCACAAGTGAGAGAAAACCAGGGAGGTTTTTAAGATGAATATTGCTTTTTTATATGCCGGACAGGGAAGCCAGTGTGCAGGCATGGGAAAAGATTTATATGAAGCGGAACCGTTGTTCCGGAATGTGATCGATCGTGCGGATCCGGGATTTGATCTCAAGCAGATCATGTTTGATGCGGATCTGGAAACACTTTCCGAGACACAGTATACGCAGCCGGCACTGGCGGCATTTGCTGCCGGCGTCACAGCAATCCTTTTTGAAAACGGAATCAAACCTTCTTATGTCGCAGGATTGAGTCTGGGTGAGTACAGTGCGTTACATGCAGCTGGTGTTTTTGATGCAGACACACTGATCCGCCTGACAGCATTCCGCGGCAGAAAGATGCAGGAAGCGGCAGAAGCGACAGATGGCGTGATGTCAGCGATCCTCGGGTTGCCGGCAGAAAAGGTAGAAGAGATCTGCAAAAAGGCCAAGACCGCAGGGACGGTTGAAGTGGCCAATTATAATACCGCGGTACAGACTGTGATCGGCGGAGAAAGAGCTGCCGTCGAAGCGGCAGAAGCACTTGCAAAAGAAGCCGGCGCGAAACGCTGCATGCGGTTAAAGGTCAGCAGTGCGTTCCATACTTCCTTTATGGATCCTGCTTCGGAAGCACTGCAGATGTATTTCAGAAAAGTTGTATTTCATCCGATGCAGATCCCTGTGATCTTTAATACGGTCGCAGCACCGCTCCCGGAGGGAGAGGAGATCAGCCAGATCCTGATCCGTCAGGTGAAATCAGGCGTCCGGATGAAGCAGACCATCGAATACCTCGCAGAGCAGGGAATCGATACGATCATCGAGATCGGACCGGGAAAGGCATTGTCAGGATTTGTAAAAAAGACCGCACCGAAGATCAAAACATTTGCGATCGGAGATGTGGAAAGCCTTCAGGTTGTATTGAATGAAGTGAAAGGAAAATAACATGGAAGAGGCAAAAAGCTTTAGTGGCCGTACAGCGCTAGTAACCGGCGGCGGCAGAGGAATCGGCAGAGCAGTCTGCGTCCGTCTGGCAAAAGAAGGCGCAGATATCATCATCAACTATGCCGGCAGGGATGATGCGGCAAAGGAAACCGCCGCATTATGTGAAGCATATGGCGTTAAAACGAAGCTGATCAAAGCGGATGTTTCCGACAGGGCGGCCTGTGAGGAAATGTTCAAAGAGGCAAAGGAATGGAACGGCCGGATCGATATCCTGGTCAACAATGCAGGTATCACAAAAGACCAGATCCTTCTCAGAATGAAGGAAGAAGACTTTGCGCGTGTGATTGAAGTCAATCTGATGGGAAGTTTTCACTGCATGCAGCTTGCAGGAAAGATCATGCTGAAGCAGAAATTTGGCAGGATCATTAATATGAGCAGTGTTGTCGGACTTCGTGGAAATCCGGG
>CADBRG010000175.1 GCA_902797015.1 uncultured Lachnospiraceae bacterium | reverse complement strand
TTTGCGAATCCAGCGTACAGGAAGTTATGGACCTTACACCGGTTGCATACTGCGCAGCTGTAAAAGGCAAACTGCCGTTCATCAACTTCTTTGATGGTTTCCGTACATCTCATGAGATTCAGAAGATCGAGACATGGGATTATGCAGATCTTGAAGATCTGATCGATCTGGATGCGATCCAGGCATTCCGTCAGGGTGCTCTGAATCCGAACCATCCGGAAGAGCAGGGCTCCGCACAGAACCCGGATATTTTCTTCCAGGTACGCGAAGCATGCAATCCGTTTTACAACAACATGCCGGCCATCGTACAGGAGTACATGGACAAAGTTAACGAAAAGATCGGTACAAACTACAAACTGTTCAACTACAATGGTGCACCGGATGCAGAGCGTATCATCATCGCTATGGGTTCTGTATGCGATACCATTGATGAGACACTTGATTATCTGCTTGCAAAAGGCGAGAAAGTCGGCGTTGTAAAGGTACGTCTGTATCGTCCGTTCTGCAACGAAGCACTGATCGATGCAATCCCGGATACTGTTAAAGTTATCAACGTTCTGGATCGTACAAAAGAGCCGGGTGCAAACGGCGAGCCGCTGTACCTGGATGTTGTAGCTGCACTCAAAGGCACGAAGTTCGATGGTGTTACCATCAACACCGGTCGTTATGGTCTTGGTTCCAAAGATACCACTCCGGCTTGCATCATTGCAGTATACAAGAATGTAGATAAGAAAGAATTCACAGTTGGTATCGAAGACGATGTTACAGGACTTTCCCTGCCGCTGGATGAGAACCCGGATACCGCTCCGGAAGGCACCGTAGCATGTAAGTTCTGGGGACTTGGTGCTGACGGTACTGTAGGTGCAAACAAGAACTCCATCAAGATCATCGGTGATAACACCGACATGTATGCACAGGCATACTTTGATTATGACTCCAAGAAGTCCGGTGGTGTTACGATTTCTCACCTGCGTTTCGGTACAAGCCCGATCCACTCAACCTACCTGATCAACAAGGCAAACTTCGTAGCATGCCACAATCCGGCATACGTACGTAAATACAACATGGTTCAGGATCTGGTTCCGGGCGGAAGCTTCCTGTTAAACTGCCCGTGGAGCGCAGAAGAGCTTGAAGAGCATCTTCCGGGCCAGGTAAAAGCTTATATCGCTAACAACGATATCAAGTTCTATACCATCGACGGTATCAAGATTGGTAAAGAGATCGGACTTGGCGGCCGTATCAACACCGTACTTCAGTCCGCATTCTTCTCCATCTCCGGTATTATTCCGGCAGAGCATGCGATCGATCTGATGAAGGCAGCTGCAAAAGCTACCTATGGCAAGAAGGGTGACAACGTCGTACAGATGAACTACGATGCGATCGATGCAGGTGCTAAGAACTATGTTCAGATCGATGTTCCGGAAAGCTGGAAGACAGCAGGCGAAGAGGATCTGTTTGGTGCACCGGTAACCGGCGCTCGTCAGGATGCGGTTAATTTCGTTAACAACATTCAGAGAAAGATCAATGCACAGATGGGTAACACACTTCCTGTTTCTGCATTCAATGATTACGTAGCAGGTAATACACCGTCCGGTACCGCTGCATATGAGCGCCGCGGTATTGCAGTAGACGTTCCTGTATGGGATCCGGAAAACTGTATCCAGTGTGGTTTCTGCTCTTATGTCTGCCCGCATGCTGTTATCCGTCCGTACGCTTTGACAGACGAAGAAGTAGCAGCTGCTCCGGAAGGCATGCTGACAACAGCAATGACAGGTATGCCGGAATACAAGTTCACGATCGCAACATCTGCATATGACTGCTCCGGATGCGGTTCCTGTGTAAACGTTTGCCCGGGCAAGAAGGGTAACAAAGCGATCACAATGGCTAACTTCGAAGCAAATGCAGGTATCCAGGAATACTTCGATTATGCAAAAGAACTGCCGGTTAAGCTGGATGTATTAGAGAAGTTCAAACCGAACACCGTAAAGGGAAGCCAGTTCCGTCAGCCGCTGCTTGAGTTCTCAGGCGCATGCGCAGGCTGCGGTGAGACACCGTATGCAAAACTGCTGACACAGCTGTTCGGTGACAGAATGTACATTGCAAACGCAACAGGATGCTCCTCCATCTGGGGTAACTCCTCACCGTCTACACCGTACACCGTTACACCGGAAGGCAAAGGACCGGCTTGGTCAAACTCCCTGTTCGAGGATGCTGCAGAGTTCGGTTATGGTATGCTTCTTGGCGCTAACGCAATCCGTGAGAACCTGAAAGCTAAGGTTGAGGACATCGTAGCAAACGGCCAGAACGAAGACACCAAGGCAGCAGCGAAAGAGTGGCTCGACACCTACAGCAATGGTGTAGAGAACGGCCCGGCAACCGACAAACTGATTGCAGCTCTTGAAAACTGTGGTTGCGGCAAAGCAGCTGAGATCCTTCCGCAGAAAGACTTCCTGGCTAAGAAATCCCAGTGGATCTTCGGTGGTGACGGTTGGGCATATGATATCGGCTTCGGCGGCGTAGACCATGTACTTGCAAGCGGCAAGGACATCAATGTTATGGTATTCGATACCGAGGTTTACTCCAACACCGGTGGACAGTCCTCTAAATCTACCAAGATCGGTGCAGTTGCACAGTTCGCAGCAGGTGGTAAAGAGACCAATAAGAAGGACCTTGCAGGCATCGCTATGACATACGGAAACGTATATGTAGCAAGCATCGCAATGGGCGCTGATTACAACCAGTGCGTTAAGGCAATTGCTGAGGCAGAAGCTTATCCGGGTCCGTCGCTGATCATCGCTTATGCTCCGTGTATCAACCACGGTATCAAGAAGGGTATGTCCAAAGCACAGACAGAAGAGAAGCTGGCTGTAGAGTGCGGTTACTGGCATAACTTCCGCTTCAATCCGGCTGCTAAGGCAGAAGGCAAGAATCCGTTCAGCCTTGACAGCAAAGAGCCGACAGGCGATTATCGTGAGTTCTTAAACGGCGAAGTTCGTTTCAACTCTCTGGCTCGCCTGGATGCAGAAAAAGCAGAGCGCATGTTTGAAGCAAATGAGCAGTACTCCAAGGATCGTTATGCATACCTGAAGAGACTGGTTGATCTGTATGCTGTAGACTAATCATTGCAAGATTCTGCAAGATGTATTAAAATTAAACTTCCCGGGACCTGCGGGTTCCGGGAAGTTTGTATGTATGATCGGAGTTTTTCATGGAAGTCAAAGAGCATCGCATTGACGGCATTGAGCCGGGAAGTATCGCAGAGGAGCTGGGAATCGAACCCGGTGATTTTCTGCTGGGCATTAACCGGCATGAACTGCATGATGTCTTTGACTATCATTTCCTGATCAACGATGACCGGCTCACTGTCCAGATCAAAAAAGCAGATGGTGAAGACTGGGAATACGAAATCGAAAAAGATTATTATGAAGACCTGGGAATCATCTTTGAAAACGGTCTGATGGACGACTATCGTTCCTGCACAAACAAATGTATTTTTTGTTTTATCGATCAGATGCCGCCCGGCATGCGGGATACCCTTTATTTCAAAGATGATGATTCCAGACTTTCCTTTTTACAGGGAAACTATATTACACTGACCAACCTTTCCGATGCGGATCTTGACCGAATCATCCGTTACAAGCTTGCGCCGATCAATATTTCCGTGCATACCACGAATCCCGAGCTTCGTGTCAGGATGCTGCATAACCGCTTTGCTGGAGATGCATTAAAGAAGATTCCCCTGCTTGCTGAAGCAGGAATCGAGATGAACAGTCAGATCGTCCTGTGTAAAGGGATCAATGATGGAGAGGAGCTGGAACGTACGATCCGTGACCTTTCCGAACATATCCCGCATATGCAAAGCCTTTCGGTCGTTCCGGTGGGGCTGACCAGGTTCCGGAAAGGGCTTCATCCTCTGGAGCCGTTTCAAAAAGAGGATGCCAAAAAGGTACTGGATCTGATTCATAAATGGCAGAAGATTTGCTATGATAGATACGGTATTCATTTTGTACATGCCAGTGATGAATTCTATCTTCTTGCCGAAGAGGACTTTCCGTCGGAAGACCATTATGACGGATACGGACAGCTTGAAAACGGCGTCGGAATGATTCCATTACTCGAAGCAGAATTCATGGAATGTCTGCAGGAAGAGAAAGAGACACAAAAAGAGACCAGAAAAGGGTTCCTTTCCGCCTTTCGGAAACCCAAACCCCAAAAGCGTCAGTGCGTATCCATTGCGACAGGTCGCCTCGCAGCACCTCTGATGCGAAAGCTGTCCCTTGCTTTTATGTGCCTGCATCCGGAGATCAGGATTCAGGTATTTGAGGTCACAAATCATTTCTTTGGTGAACAGATCACTGTCTCAGGACTGTTGACAGGAAAAGATATTCGTGACACACTGCTAGATGAAGAACTCGGAGACCGGCTGCTTTTGCCTTGCAATATGCTAAGAAGCGGCGAGCAGGTCTTTTTAGATGATATGACAGTAGATACCCTGTCGAAAGAACTGAATGTTCCAATCACGATCACAGCATCTGACGGGCAGAGCCTTTATGATGCATTGCTCAACAGAACGGAAGTAGAGTATTATGAGTAAACCAGTTGTGGCCGTTGTCGGCCGTCCTAATGTCGGAAAATCCACATTGTTTAATGCCCTTGCAGGCGAACGGATCTCTATCGTAAAGGATACACCGGGTGTAACAAGAGACCGTATCTATGCAGATGCCGAATGGTTAAACCATGCCTTCACGCTGATCGATACCGGTGGTATTGAACCGGATACGAAGGACATCATCCTTTCTCAGATGAGAGAGCAGGCACAGATTGCGATCGATACAGCTGATGTTATTTTGTTTTTGACTGATGTACATCAGGGTGTACAGGATGCGGATGCAAAGGTTGCCGACATGCTGCGCAAATCAAAAAAGCCGGTCCTGCTTGTTGTAAACAAAGTGGATAACTTTGATAAATACATGGCAGATGTCTATGAATTTTATAATCTTGGCATCGGTGATCCGATCCCGATCTCAGCTTCCGGAAAGCTGGGCCTTGGTGATATGCTTGAAAAGCTGGTTTCCTATTTCCCGGAGCGAAACAAGGAAGAAGAAGAGGATGAGCGTCCAAAAATCGCTGTTGTCGGCAAACCGAACGTCGGCAAGTCTTCTCTGATCAATCGTCTGACCGGCAAAAACCGCGTGATCGTTTCCGATATCGCCGGTACCACGCGTGATGCCATCGATACGGATATCCGTTTTGACGGAAAAGAGTATGTCTTTATCGATACCGCCGGTCTGCGCAGAAAAAGTAAGATCAAAGAAGAACTGGAACGTTTTTCGATCATCCGTGCGGTTACCGCGATCGAACGTTCTGACGTGGTGATCATAGTGATCGATGCGACCGAAGGTGTCACGGAACAGGATGCAAAGATTGCCGGCATCGCGCATGAGCGCGGCAAAGGTATCATTATCGCGGTCAACAAGTGGGATGCGATTGAAAAGAATGATCATTCTGTTGCAGAATATACAGATAATATCCGCCGGGTCTTAAGCTTTATGCCATACGCCGAGATCACATTTATCTCTGCGCTTTCCGGCCAGCGTTTAAACAAGCTGTTCCCGCTGATTGATATGGTCATCGAGAATAACTCCATGCGGATCGCTACCGGTGTGCTGAATGAGATCCTCATGGAAGCTGTTGCGCTGCAGCAGCCGCCTTCAGATAAGGGACGCCGGCTTAAGATCTATTACATGACACAGGTTGCGGTCAAGCCGCCTACATTTGTCATCTTTGTAAATGATAAAAAGCTGATGCATTTTTCATATACCAGATATCTGGAAAACAGGATACGCGAGAGTTTCGGTTTTCGCGGAACAGCACTAAAGTTTATCATCCGTGAGCGTAAAGGAGATGGCAAATGATCACAGCTCGTATCATTAGTATTCTGATCGGATATTTCGCCGGTTTGTTTCAGACCGGTGTGATCTACGGCAAAGTTGTAGGTACCGACTTACGAAAATCGGGAAGCGGAAATTCCGGTATGACAAATTCCATTCGCGTTCTTGGCTGGAAGGCCGGTGTGATCGTTCTTACCGGTGATCTGCTAAAAGCGGTGATCGCTATCATCGTTGTCTGGTTATTATTCCGTCATGGTGAAGGCCCGGCAAAGCTGTACATGCTCTATGCCGGACTTGGTGCGGTATTGGGTCATAATTTCCCGTTTTACCTGAAGTTTAAGGGTGGAAAGGGCATAGCAACGACAGTAGGTGTGATCTGCGCCTGCAATCCGCTGATGATTCCGATCTGTGCGGCATGCTTTTTTGCGGCTGTCATTCCGACCGGATTCATGTCACTTGGCTCACTCGCCATGTGTCTTGGCTTTTTCGTTCAGACGATCCTGTTTGGTCTTCTCGGACCGGAAAGCCTTTTGGGAATCCCGTCAGCATTTCATGCAGAATATTTTATTCTGGTAGCGATCATCACGGGGCTCGCTTTTATAAAACATCGCGAAAACATCAAGCGTCTGATCCGCGGAGAGGAGAACAAATTCCGTCCCGGAAAGAAATCGTAATTTTCATAAATGTTTGATCATACAGATTACAGGTAGTATGCAGGAGGTTTATAGAAATGGCAAATTTAGGTGTAATCGGTGCAGGAAGCTGGGGCATCGCGCTTTCTGTCGTATTGGCAGATAACGGACATAACGTTAAAGTCTGGTCTTTAATTGAGGACGAAGTCCGCATGCTTTCAGAGACACATGAGCATAAGGACAAACTGCCGGGTGTCATCATTCCGGACAGCGTGACCTTTACAACCGACTTCAATGAAGCAATAAACGGCAAAGAAATGGTAGTTCTCGCCGTCCCATCTGTATTTATCCGTTCAACCGCAAAACAGATGGCAGAATTTGTTGAAAAAGATCAACTGATCGTTGTCGTATCCAAAGGAATCGAAGAGGATACTTTGATGATCCTTTCCGATATCGTCGAGCAGGAAATCCCGCAGGCAAATGTGGCTGTGCTGTCCGGTCCGAGTCATGCGGAAGAAGTCGGAAGACATCTGCCGACAACCGTTGTTGCAGGTGCAAAGACAAAAGAAACCGCAGAAAAGATCCAGGAATTTTTCATGAATCAGGTATTTCGTGTTTATTCCAGCTCCGACATTCTGGGAATCGAGCTTGGCGGCTCCTTGAAAAATGTCATCGCACTGGCAGCCGGAATGGCGGATGGTCTGGGCTTCGGTGACAATACCAAAGCAGCTCTGATTACAAGAGGCATCAAAGAAATTTCCACTCTGGCTGTTAAAATGGGCGCCCGTTCCGACACATTGTCCGGTCTTACCGGAATCGGCGATCTGATCGTCACCTGTGCCAGCCAGCACAGCCGTAACCGGAAAGCAGGCATGCTGATCGGTCAGGGCTATACCATGCAGGAGGCCATGGATGAAGTCAAGATGGTCGTAGAAGGTGTTTATTCTGCGAAGGCAGCTTATCGTCTGGCTGAAAAATACGATGTCGATATGCCGATCGTAAAAGAAGTGAATGATATCTTGTTTGGCGGCCAGCCTGCAAAACAGGGTGTGGCTGATCTGATGACCCGTGACAGAAAATCCGAAAATTCAGAATTTGAATGGTAAAAGGAGTCGATGCTATGGATATCAAAATCAAACGGATCCGTCCCCAGGCTCAGTTGCCTACACGCGGCAGTGCATATGCAGCCGGATATGATCTGTATGCAGACATTGACCAGTCCGTGGAGATCAAGCCACATACAACCGAAAAAATCAGTGCAGGGATCGCATTAGAGATTCCGGAAGGATATTTTGGCGGAATCTATGCCAGAAGCGGACTTGCAACCAAAGAAAACCTGCGTCCCGCAAACTGCGTGGGTGTCATCGATGCGGATTACAGAGGCCCCGTTACCGTAGCACTTCACAATGATTCTGACCAGGTCCGGATCGTAGAACCGGGAGAGCGGATCGCGCAGCTTGTGATCCAGCCTTTCCTTTCGGTATCATTTATCGAAACAGACACTTTGTCAGAAACCGTCCGCGGTGAAGGCGGTTTCGGTTCCACGGGAAAAGCATAAAAAAATCTGCTGCTAATTCAGCAGCAGATCCAGAATACCGGTATAGGTATTGATATATTGTTCATCCCAGTTTCTGCAGATGGCATCCGCCTGTTCTTCCGTCGAGACGGACAGTACAATCTGCAGAAGTGTCTTTTTTCTGTTTCTGATCGTACAGGTGACATCATATTTGTTGTCACCTGTTTTTTCATATTGCGATGTCGCGATCGGTTCATCATAGTACAGATTCGCATTTTCCAGAAAATCCAGTACATCCTCTTTGATTGAATCCGAAATCTTTCCTTCAAAGTAGGAGAGTGTCTGTTTTCCTTCATCCGTAAGATAATAGAGTGTATTCCCGTGTACGGATTCTGAAAGGATCAACCCGGAATCCAGCAGATTACTGATGGTTTCCTGTAAAACAAAGTAATTGGTATATTCCTTTTCCAGGATAAACCCTGTGATCTGCGTATTGGAGAGCGGATCATTCGATTCTCCGATCATATATAAAACGATCAGTCGGTATAGTGTTCTCAGATCCATCGATCTACTTCCTATCTGTTAATGTGTTCTTTTACTGCAGCAGCAACTGCATCCGCCACGCGCGGATCAAACGGCTGCGGCATTACAAATTCTTCATTCAGCTCTTCATCACTGACAAGTGCAGCAATTGCTTCCGCAGCAGCCAGCTTCATTTCCTCTGTGATCTGCGGAGCTCTTCCTTCGAGTGCACCCTTAAATATGCCCGGGAATGCGATTACGTTATTGACCTGATTCGGGAAGTCACTTCTTCCTGTTCCCACGATACGTGCGCCGGCTTCCTTTGCCAGATCCGGCATGATCTCCGGAACCGGATTTGCCATTGCAAAAATGATTGGGTCCGGACGCATCGTTTTGATCATTTCCGGTGTGACAACACCCGGAGCAGAAACGCCGATGAAAATATCCGCGCCAACGAATGCATCTGCAAGAGAGCCTTTCCGTCCGGCCGGGTTTGTGACCTGTGCGATCTCTACTTTGGCAGGATTCATGCCTTCGTTGTCTTTGTGGATCATCCCCTTGCTGTCACAGATGGTAACATCTTTAAAACCATAGAGCAGCAGTAACTTTGTGATCGCAATACCTGCTGATCCAGATCCGTTTACCACGATCCGGCAATCCTCTTTTTTGCGTCCTGTCAGACGCAGGCAATTGATCATCGCAGAGAGTACCACGATCGCGGTTCCATGCTGGTCATCATGGAATACCGGAATGTTTAACATTTCCTTTAACCGTCTCTCCACTTCAAAACAACGCGGTGCAGAAATATCTTCCAGATTGATACCGCCATAAGCCGGTGCGATATTGGCGATCGTTTTGATCAGTTCCTCCGTATCCTGTGTCTCGATCACGATCGGTACTGCATTGACATCGCCAAATGTCTTAAACAACACACATTTACCTTCCATAACGGGAAGCGCAGCAAGCGCGCCGATGTTACCAAGTCCGAGTACGGCACTTCCGTCTGAAATTACAGCAACTGTATTTGCTTTTCCCGTATAGGTATAAGCTGCCTGCGGGTCTTTTGCGATTTCCTTACACGGCTCGGCTACACCCGGAGTATAGGCGGTCGCCAGATCCTCACGGGTCTCTACCGCACATTTCGGTACAGTTTCAATTTTGCCCTGCCATTCTTCATGCAGCTTTAATGCTTTTTCAAGTAAATCCATAAAGTCATCCTCCGTTCAAAAATCAGCAATGCTGACTGATCATTAAAATCTCTTTCGTATGATACCATTTACCATTCCGAAACGCAAACCATATACTTTCGCAGCAAAAAAATAATTTCTTGAATAATTTAATAGATGCTGTATAATGATAGAAACTATTTATTTCTAATTATTATCCATTCTTTGCCGTGATCGGCAATTAACGTATCCCATATATGAAACTGGAGGTAATATGAGAGCGAAGTATGAAAGTCTGCCTTTGGCAACACTGCGTGATCTTGCCAAAGCAAGAGGTATGAAAAAGATTTCTTCTTTAAAAAAAGCAGATCTGATCGAACGCATGCTGCTTGAAGACGAAAAAACAGCAGCAACAGAACCTGTCAACGTAACAGAATCAGAACCTGCTGAATCCGAAAACGTATCTGATGACAGAGACTCCGTAAAAGCTTCTGAAGAGAATGAAGCTGAAAAAGAATCCGAAAAAAGAAAACCGGATCCGCCTGCTTCCCCAACCGCACACGGCATTCTGGAAGTTATGGCGGATGGATTTGGCTTCATTAGATGTGAGAATTATCTCCCCGGCGAGAACGATGTATATGTTTCCCCATCTCTGATCAGACGCTTTAATCTTAAAACAGGCGACATCATTACCGGCAATAAAAAAGAAAAGACACAGGGTGACAAATTCAGTGCTTTGCTGTTTATCTCTGCCGTCAATGGGATTCCGCCGTTTGAAGCGGCAAAACGACCGCATTTTGAGGATCTGACACCGGTCTTTCCGAGTGAACGGATCCGTCTTGAAAGAAAAGATGCAGGCATTTCCATGCGGATCATGGATCTGATCGCGCCGGTAGGCAAGGGGCAGCGAGGAATGATCGTATCCCCGCCGAAAGCCGGAAAGACTACCCTTTTAAAAGAAGTGGCAAAATCGATCAAGCAGAACAATCCGGAAATGTATCTTTTGATCCTGCTGATCGACGAGCGTCCTGAAGAAGTAACAGATATGAAGGAAGCGATCGAAGGTGAAAACGTCGAAGTCATCTACTCCACGTTTGATGAACTTCCGGAGCATCATAAGCGTGTGTCCGAAATGGTGATCGAACGTGCCAAACGTTTGGTAGAGTCCAAAAAAGACGTCATCATCCTGTTAGACAGTATCACCAGGCTTGCCCGTGCCTATAACCTGGTCGTTCCGCCAAGCGGCAGAACCTTATCCGGCGGTCTCGATCCCGCAGCACTGCATATGCCGAAGCGATTCTTTGGCGCAGCCCGTAATATGCGGGAGGGCGGTAGCCTGACAATCCTTGCAACCGCTCTGGTGGAAACCGGCAGCAAGATGGACGATGTCGTATATGAAGAATTCAAGGGAACCGGTAATATGGAGCTGGTCCTTGACAGACGGTTGTCCGAGCGCCGCATCTTCCCGGCGATCGATATCGTCAAATCCGGTACCAGAAGAGAAGATCTTTTGCTGGATAAGCCGGAACAGGAGGCTGTGAACATCATCCGGCGCGGCATTAACGGCATGAAAACAGACGAGGCGGTTGAATCGATCCTGCATATGTTCCTGCATACCCGGAACAATATTGAGTTTGTCAATCTGATTCGTAAAAGAAGGACCGTTTGATCGTAAAAACTGTTATATTTCTGATAGAAAAACCTTGCAACCCGTCAAATGATATGCTATATTTATGTGGATTGTCAGAGAACAATTAGAAACAAGTTTATTGTATCCGCCAGGCGGGTTTCCCGTAAGGATACAAAGAAATTTGGACATGAGAGGTGATAAAGAATGCGTGAAGGAATCCATCCGGAATATTATCAGGCCACTGTACAGTGCAACTGCGGTAACACTTTTGTAACAGGATCTACGAAAGAGAACATCCACGTGGAAATCTGCTCTAAGTGCCATCCGTTCTACACCGGACAGCAGAAGGCAGCACAGGCCCGCGGTCGTATCGATCAGTTCAACAAGAGATACGGCATCAATTAGTCGGCAAGTATTCAGTCATGCGAAGGTTGAGGTTTCCATACCCTCAACCTTTTTGCGTTGTTTTGGAGGAATGTATGCGATATTCAGGAATCGGCGGACAGGCGGTATTAGAAGGTGTTATGATGAAAAATGCCGATCAGTATGCTGTTGCTGTACGCAGGCCGGATCAGGAAATTGAAGTAATGACAAAAGAATACTCCGGACTGACCGGCACAGCAGCCAAAAAGATTCCGATCGTCCGCGGTGTATTGAGTTTTATCGATTCCATGGTACTTGGCATTTCGACATTATTATATTCTTCGACATTTTACGAAGATGAAGAAGAGACAGAACAAAAAAACAAAGGAAAGGCAGCAGAAGAGAAAGGCCCACACGAGATTTCAAAAAGTGACAAGGCATTTATGAGTGTCACAACGATCATCTCCTTTGTGATCGCGATCGCAATCTTCGTGATCCTGCCTTATTATCTTTCCCAGCTGTTCCAGAAAGCGGTACCAAACAGCACCGCCACAGCGATCTTTGAAGGCGTCCTGCGTCTGGTGATCTTTATTTTATATATTTATATCATCTCCAG
>CADBRG010000174.1 GCA_902797015.1 uncultured Lachnospiraceae bacterium | reverse complement strand
GTTACAAAGCCGCCAAGTGCCAGAGAACCTGTATCTCCCATGAACACCTTAGCCGGATAAGCATTAAATACCAAAAATCCAAGCAATGCGCCAAATACTGCAGCGATGATCGGCGCGATATCTGCATTGTACAAATGTGCAGCGATTGCAAAAAAGATGCAAACCGGCAATGTCACTGTCGAGACAAGTCCATCTACGCCATCCGTCAGGTTGACAGCATTTACCGTACCAAGGATTGCCAGAAACATGACCGGGAATGCTACAAAGCCCAGATGCAGCATATGCCCGCCGGAAAACGGCAGGATCATATCAAAAACGGATCCCTCTGCCCCGCTTACCATATCCTTGCGCAGCATGTAGATAAAAAACAGAATTACTACAATCAGCTGGCATGCAAACTTCTGCTTTGCCTTAAAGCCGTCGGAATCACGCTTTACTACCTTCAGATAATCATCGATAAAACCAATGATCCCAAAGCCGATCATCATCAAAAGGATCGGCACGATCTCGTGATGACGCGGTGCATAGATCACACCTACAACTACGATCGCGATCAGGATCATGATACCGCCCATGGTAGGAGTTCCGGTTTTTTGCTGGTGGAACGTCAGCTCCTCCCGCTCTGTGTTCCCGACCTTAAGTCTTCTTAAGAACGGGATCACCTTCGGTCCCAGTATCATCATGATAATAAATGAAATAAATATCGGTAATATGATTTCTATGCTGACTTGCGTCATGCCCAAACTCCTTTATTCTTCCCCTTCGTCTCCAGCATTATCGCTGTCACTGTTTTCTTCGCTGTTACTCTCTTCTTCGCTGTATTCCTCGTCGCCGGAATCTTCATCATCACTTCCGGATGAAATATTCTCAAAGATATCTCCTTCCTCTTCGTCATCGACATCTTCATCCTTTGGAATATTCAGATACGGAAGTACTTCTGTCAGAATCGGCTGCACGATCGACTGCGCATAACTGCTGTGCGCCTGATCGCCGGTATTCGGTTCATCCACAACACAATAGATCACAAGCTGCGGGTTCTTCGCCGGGATGGATCCTTCAAACGATACCAGATACTTTCCGTTGCCACGCGGGAGTTTCTCGGCTGTACCGGTCTTACCGCACATGGTATAGCCTTCTACCTTTGCATAGCGACCGGTACCCTGCTGTGTGACAACAGACTGCAGATAATCCGTGAGTATGTCGGATGTGGATTCCGACACCGTTCTTCGAAGCAGCGTCGGTTCGATGTTCTTGATGATGTTCCCTTCTTCATCCTGAATCGCCTTAACAACATGCGGCTGATAATAAGAGCCGCCGTTTACCAGCGAGCTGTATGCCGAAGCAACCTGAATCATCGTGACATTAAAGTTCTGTCCGAATGCATTGGTTGCAAGGTTTGTCTTCATGTTCTCAAGTTCGTCTACAGAGAACAGCAGGCTGTCTGTCCTTGCTTCACCGGGCAGATCGATATTGGTACGCAGGCCAAAATTGAAGATCTGCTGATATTTCCGGAATGTTTCAGAGCCAATGGTAAATCCCATCTGCATCAGGGCAACGTTACAGGAATCCCGCAGTGCATTCTCTACCGTTTCCTCACCGTGACCTGAACGGTTGTCACAATGGATATAGCGGTCAGTAACCTGCAGGCCGCCTCCACAAACATAGGTCTCGTCACCTGTCAGTTTTCCAGAATCGATTCCTGCCGCTACCGTAAACGGTTTCGTTGTAGAACCGGGCTCATAGGTATCAGAGATACAGAAGTTCTGCCATACGCCATTTAAAGCATCCAGCCGCTCTTCTTCTGTCATGGCATCGATTTCTTCTTTTGTATAATACCCTTCCAGCGTCCACGCGTCGTTCGGATTATAGTTCGGATACTGCGCCATCGCAAGCACTTCACCGTTATTCGGATCCATCAGGATGACACCGATGTGCTTTGCGGCACTGCTCTTGTCCTCATCGTCTGTATTGGTATACTCATCGACCCAATCCTGGATCTTCTCTTCTACGATCGACTGCACATTCGCGTCAATCGTCGAAACGACAGTGCTGCCGTCGACTGCCTCCTTCAACGTGTCCTCATAAGACATGTCAGAGTTCATATAACCGTACGCACGCCCGTCCGTTCCATTCAGTGTGGAGTTGTAATAATCCTCAATTCCGCCGATACCGACATTTCCGGACGTCGTAAACCCAAGCAGGTTACTTGCCATATTGTCATACGGATATTTCCGGATATATTCTTTTTCGAACCAGACACCATAGATGTTCGAATTCTCTTTCTCCTGCAGTGCTTCGAATCTTTCCACCTGATCTGACGGAATCTTTTTCTCAAGCACATAGTACTGACTGTCAGAATGCTCAGAGATGTAAGCTCTGACTTCTTCCTTGTTCATCCCAAAGCAGGACGCCAGTGCATCCAGTGTCGGCTCCAGATAAGCTTCTTTGCTGGAAACCTGACTTGCATCCAGGATGACATTATAGACATCCGTACTGGTTGCAAGGACCGTCCCCTTCCGGTCAACAATATCGCCTCGCCTGAACGGGATGACAGTGCTGGCATACTCCTGCTGATCGAGAACGATCTTCTCATACCGGTCGCCGCTGCTGATCTGGATAAAAATAATTCTGCCCAGCAAAAAAACAAGCAGTCCGATCGCTATAAAGAAAACGATGAACAGCTTCTTTTTCATGCGCATGGCCAATCGAAATGATTTTTTCCTTACCCTTCTTCTCGCCATAACTGATATTCCTTATCAGCATCACACGGACCTCGGAAACGAAAACCAGCGCGCCATCATTTAGCGCGCATAGATTCCTCCTTCGGTGCCGTACGTGCTGTTGTCAACTGTGTAGTACACGACATGATCCATATCCGGATATGTCATCCCGAGCTCCTCAGCAGATGTCCTGATCTGATTCAGGTTCGCAGCTGTCATGATATCATGCTCGAGAACGTCGTTGTCTCTCTGCAGCTCACTAAGCTCCTGCTGGAGCGCATAGCAGCTCTCACGCTGTTCGATCAGAGAGGACTGCACATGCAGAAACATGCCGCAGGTAACACCAACTGCTACGATAGCGATCGCAAGAAAAAATACATATCCCGGATTCATAAGCGTTTCCCGACGCTGATTCTGTCTGACCAGACTGCGCTCGCGCTTTTTCTTCTCTTCCCATGCTCTGCGACGGCGCAGTTCATCCCGGCGCCGCTGCTCCGGTGTGTATTCTGGAACCGGCTCAAGCCTGGGGGCTGCACTCCCGTTCGTATAAACATAGTGAAATTTTTTGTACTGTCTTGCTGCCATTCGTAAAAAATTACTCCTTATTATAAACAACTTATGTCAAAAGTCAACTGTCAGACTTTTTCTCAAACACCCTGAGCTTTGCGCTCTTTGAACGACTGTTCTCGTCCAGTTCCTCCTCCGAAGGAAGGATTGGCTTCTTTGTAAGCATCCTTCCTTCCGGCACTTTCCCGCAGACACAAACCGGGAAATTCGGAGGACAGGTACATGGGTTTTCTTTTTCTTTGAAGATCGTTTTCACGATCCTGTCTTCGAGCGAATGGAATGTGATCACACAGATCCGCCCGCCCGGTGCCAGCAGTCCGATCATATCGGAAAGGCTTGTTTTCAAAACATCCAGCTCTTTATTTAATTCGATCCGGATCGCCTGAAATGTTCTCTTGGATGGATGCCCTCCGCTATTGCGGCTCTTTGCCGGGATGGATTTTCTGATGATCTCGTTCAGCTGTCCGGTCGTCTCGAATGTGTTCGTTTCCCGGAAGGAGACGATATTTCTGGCAATATTCCTTGCGAATCGTTCTTCCCCGTATTCTCTGAGGATTCTGGCAAGTTCTTCCTCCGGATATGTCATCAGAATATCTTTTGCCGTCAGCGCCTGTCTGGTATCCATACGCATATCCAACGGCGCATTTTCATCTCTGTAGGAAAAACCCCGCTCCAGCGTATCCAGCTGATGAGAGGAAACCCCAAGATCCAGGAGTATGCCGTTCACCTCATAAACTCCCAGTAGTTCCAGTTCCCGTTTCATCTGTGAAAAGTTGCTGTGCAGGATTGTTACCTTTTCCTGGTATTGCGCTAACCGCTCAGAGGCTGCCTTGATTGCTTCTGCGTCCTGATCAAAACCGATCAGACGTCCATGATCCGTCAATCTTTTACATATTTCCATGCTGTGGCCGGCACCACCGAGTGTTCCGTCTACATAAACCCCGTTAGGATCTGTGATCAAATTGTCAACGCTTTCCGTCAACAGGACGGTTTTATGCTTAAACTCCATCTATCTCTCCGGCTGGCAGACTGCTTATATTCCGAATCCCAGCTCTGCCATTTTCTCAGCCACTTCATCCATCTCTTCTTCATCATATCCGCCGGCATAATCATTCCAGCGTTCCGCACTCCAGATCTCAATGCGGTTCATGACGCCTGCGAGCACAACATCCTTCTCGATGCCGGCAAATTCCCGCAGGATCGACGGCACAAGGATTCTTCCCTGTTTATCTGTCTCACAGGTTACCGCACCGGCAAAGAAGAATCTTGCGAACTTTCTCTGATCCTTTCCAGTCATCGGGCGTTCTCTGAAATTATCTTCTATTTTTTTCCATTCTTCATTGGAATAAACGTAAAGACACTGGTCCAGACCTTTGGTGACTACGAACTCTTCGCCGAGCTGCTCACGGAATTTCACAGGCATGATCAGACGCCCTTTGGCATCGACAGTATGGTTATATTGTCCCATGAACATCTCTTGTCACCTTCTTTCATCCGGATTTGAGCGGGAATAAAAAAGTTATACACATTTTTATCCACATATCCACTTTTTGACACTCAGAGCCACTTTTCCCCACTCATATACCACATTCTAACCTTTTCAATGGCAAAATGCAAGGGGATTAGGATCTATTTTCAGACTTTTTTGAAAACAAAAAAACGCCTGAATCCTTACAGATTCAAGCGTTCCCATCACTTTGTATTTGATTGTCCTACGCACCACAAGATATTGTCCTGCAGGTGGGGAACAATCCCATTTTTTATTGTTTTTTCTTTCCTTTTGCCCTGGCAATCCCTCTGCCAACGATAACAGCAATGATGCCAAATACCACAAGAGCGACTGACAAGAGCTGCGATACTGCAAACTGCGTCCCCGGAATCAGCAACTGGTCTGTACGCAGGCCTTCGATCCAGGCACGGCCGAGTCCGTAGCCGATCAGATACCCGAAGAAGATCGCTCCCTCAAACCGTTTATGCTTTGTTCTGGCAAGCAGGATGATCAGCACCACTATGTTCCACACGCACTCATACAGGAATGTGGGATGTACCTGGATATAGGAAATCCCGTCTACCACCTGCATGTGGCTTGCCAGCTCATTGGTAATATCGACACTTCGGACCGCATCCACCGGAAGCTGCATTGCAAACAGCGAATCGGTATATCCGCCAAATGCTTCCCGGTTGAAAAAGTTCCCCCATCTGCCGAGGATCTGGCCAACCAGAAGTCCCAGGCAGGCAGTGTCTAACAACGTACCCAGACGGACCTTTTTAATCGCCGAGAAAATGATCGCTGAGATGATTCCGCCGATCACACCTCCGTAGATTGCAAGGCCACCCTGTCGGATGTTCAGGATTGAGATCAGGTTGTCTTTGTACAGATCCCAGGAAAACACCACGTAGTAAAGTCTTGCGCAAATGACGGAAATGATGATCGCCATGATCGCAAAGCTGACATACATGTCAGGATCCTGTCCCGTCCGCTTCGCAACCGCCCGTGCCAGAAGTGTTCCAAGCACCATACCAGCCGCGATTACGATCCCATAGTACGCGATTGAGAACCCAAAGATGTCAATGCTCTTTCCGACGTGGTTCAGATAGATATGCAAATGTGGAAAATTAATATTATAATTCATTGTCTTCTCACACCTGACGATCTATGCTTACTTTCTGCCGCAGCACTTTTTATACTTCTTACCGCTGCCACATGGACACGGATCATTCGGATATACTTTCGGAGCCTTGCGGACTGTGTTCATCTGTTTTGCTTCCTTGAAAAGCTCTGCACGCTTTTCTGCATCAAAGATTTCTTCCCACTCCGGCAGACCATAAAGCCAGTCAGCCTTTGCGTCGACCATGTTCTTATACAGGGATTCCAGATCATAGTTTAAGTTGACAACCGTATCCTCAGCCAGATCATCAGCCAGTGGATTCTGCTCCGTCAGGCTCTCATCGATACCGTCCAGGAAGCCGACCATGGACATGGTATCCAGTCCAAACCGCTCTGCAAGCTCTTTTACTGTACCCTCGATCTTTTCGCCCGGGTTCTTTAAAAGCTCTGCGTATACATTTTTTTCCTTTTCGAAATAAGTTGCCCAGAACTGCTGTAACTGTGCCTGGCCTAAATTTTCATTATAGGCAGTTGCCTGCCACTGTTCTAATAATCCCATTTTAATAAACTCCTTTGTTTTACTGTTCATTGGAAGAACGGTCTTTTAATAATTTATAGATAAAGGAATATGCCCAGATCAGCACCGGTACAACGACCGTCGCGATGATCGCAACGATGAATGCCCGAAAGCTTTGCTCATCATGTGCCGTAAAGGCCAGCACAAAGGCAATCACATAGAGCGCAAGCAACAGGATGATTCCCGCTAACGCCATGATTCGTTTTACCTTCTTCATGTACTGCTCCTTTCTTCCTTATCCAATCAAATCCTTATGTTTCTACTCTTCAATGCTGTCGATCAGATCGATCGTGCGCTCTGTATTCATCTTGACACACATCTCGATAAAGGTATCCAGCGGTACGTTCTGCAGCTGCTTGTTTGAACCGCGCAGGTTGATCGATACGGTGCGCTCCTCGGCTTCTCTGTCACCAAGAACGATGATGTACGGATCTTTCATCTGCTTAAACGCTTTGATCTTTTCCTTCATATTCTTATCTGTGTAATCAGCCTCTACACGAATATGATTCTTTCTGAGCAGATCCTCGATCTCTTTTGCGTAGTCATTGTGCTCGACGCGGATCGGCACGATACCGACCTGATACGGAGACATCCAGAACGGGAATGCGCCCTTAAAGTTCTCGATCAGGATTCCGATAAAGCGCTCAAAGGATCCGAAGATCGCACGGTGGATCATAACCGGACGCTTGTGCTCACTGTCTTTGTCAATGTATTTCAGATCAAAGTTTAACGGCAGCTGGAAGTCAAGCTGGATGGTACCCATCTGCCACTCTCTTCCGAGGCAGTCCTTCATGGACAGATCGATCTTCGGTCCGTAGAACGCGCCGTCACCTTCATTGATCTCGAAGTTCTCTTCCCCGTACTTTTTGATCAGGATATTCTTCAGCGCTTCCTCTGCCTTATCCCAAAGTGCGGGATCACCCATGAAATCATCCGGTCTTGTGGAAAGTTCTGCCTTATAGGTCAGTCCAAAGGTCTCATACAGTTCGCCGGTGATCTCCATGATGTCACTGATTTCATCCTCAATCTGCTCCTCCATCAGGAAGGTGTGGTCATCATCCTGGCGGAACATCTGTACACGGAACAGGCCATTCAGCTCACCGGATTTTTCTTTTCTGTGGATGACATCCACTTCGCTGTATCGAAGCGGAAGATCTTTGTAGCTGTGCAGATCCTTTTTATAAACCATGATCGCATTCGGGCAGTTCATCGGCTTCACACAGTAAGTATCGCTGCCGTCTTCTGCTTCGCCCGGAACAACAAACATACCGTCACGGTAATGTGCCCAGTGACCGGATGTTACCCACAGCTCCTTTTTCTGGATCTGCGGTGCGGCAATCTCCTGATAGCCGTGACGCTCATGCACTTCTCTCCAGAACTCTAACAGTGCGTTGAACATCTTCCAGCCGCGCGGCAGCCAGTACGGCATACCCGGTGCGGTTGCATCGAACATGAACAGATCCAGCTGCGGGCCGATCTTCTTATGATCGCGCTCCATCGCCTCTTTGATCAGCTTCAGATGCTCCTTTAATTCCTGCTTGGACGGGAACGCATAAACATAGATACGCTGCAGCATATCGCGGTTCTCATCGCCTCTCCAGTAAGCACCGGAAACCGTCTTGATCTGGAATGCAACGTTCAAAAGCTCCTGAGAATTATCTATGTGCGGGCCGCGGCAAAGATCTGTGAAATCATCACCGGTTTCATAGATCGTGATCAGCTCATCTTCCGGAAGATCCTGGATCAGTTCAGTCTTAAACTTCTGATCTTTGAAAAGCTCCAGCGCCTCGTCACGGGATACTTCCTTGCGGGTCCAGTCTTCTTTTCTCTTTAAGATCTCACGCATTTTGTTTTCAATGGTCTTGAAATCATCCTTATTGACCGGTCTCGGCAGGACAAAATCATAGTACATACCGTCATCGATCTGCGGACCGATTGCATACTGTACGTTCTCCTTTCCGAAAATCTCGATCACAGCCTTCGCCAGGATATGGGAAAGGGAATGGCGATAGACCTCTAAAAACTGTTCTTTTTCCATGGTTGTCTCCTTTTATCTATAAATGATATCATGTCTGCCCGGTCCGTTGGAAACCATGGTGATCGGGTAGCCAATCTGTTCTTCTACGAATTCAATATATTTCCGGCAGTTTTCCGGAAGCTCGTCATAATTGCGGATACCTCGGATGTCTTCCTTCCAGCCCGGCAGATATTCATATACCGGCTTTGCTTTTTTGAGAAGACTTGTTGCCGGGAAATCTGTGGTCACTTCGCCGTCAATCTCATATCCGACACAAACCGGGATCTCATCAAGATACCCCAGTACGTCCAGGACAGTAAACGCAACATCCGTCGCACCCTGCAGACGGCAGCCGTATTTGCTTGCAACGCAGTCACACCATCCCATTCTTCTGGGTCTGCCGGTCGTTGCGCCGTATTCACCGCCGTCACCGCCACGTCTTCTGAGCTCATCTGCCTCATCGCCGAAGATTTCCGAAACAAACTCACCTGCACCGACTGCGCTCGAATATGCCTTGCAGACAACGATGACCTTTTTGATCTCATATGGTGGGATGCCTGCGCCGACTGCGCCGTATCCTGCCAGTGTTGAAGAGGATGTAACCATCGGATAAATACCGTGGTCCGGATCCTTCAGCGTACCAAGCTGGCCCTCTAAGAGAATCTCTTTTCCCTCTTTGATCGCCTGTGCCAGATATGCAGAAACATCACATACATACGGGCGGATCATTTCGCGGTATTCTTTTAATGTCGCTACAATTTCATCCGGATCCAGTTCCGGTTTATTGTAGAGATACTTCATTAATACATTTTTTCTCTCGCAGACATTTTCAGCCTTTTCCCGGATCAGCTCATCATCAAAGATCTCGTTGACCTGAAAGCCGATCTTGGCAAATTTATCTGCATAAAACGGCGCGATACCGGATTTGGTTGAACCAAATGATTTTCCGGCCAGACGCTCTTCTTCATAAGCGTCAAGCAGGATATGATACGGCATGACGATCTGTGCTCTGTCGGAAACCAGGATCTTCGGTTCCGGAACGCCCTTGTCTGTAATGCTCTTGATCTCGTCGATCAGGATCGGGATGTTCAGTGCCACACCATTTCCAATGATGCTTGTGGTATGGTTGTAAAAGCATCCTGACGGCAGTGTATGCAGCGCAAATTTGCCATAGTCATTGACAATGGTGTGCCCTGCGTTCGCACCTCCCTGAAAACGGATGATGATATCCGCTTTTTCCGCAAGCATATCGGTAATCTTGCCTTTTCCTTCGTCGCCCCAGTTTGCTCCTACTACTGCTTTTACCATGAAGCATTCCTCCTTTGTTTGTGCCTAAGGTGTTATGCGGGTTATATTAATAC
>CADBRG010000173.1 GCA_902797015.1 uncultured Lachnospiraceae bacterium | reverse complement strand
TTGAAGATACCGGTGCTGGTCCGGACCGCTTCGCGATCAACTTCAAATATCCGGGAGATGTCGGATTTGACGCTTCCAAGCTCGGCACAGAAGCCTGCTCTACGATCGTATGCGGAAAGGGCTACGGTCATGGTCAGCTTCCGTTTGCGGTACCGAATACATTCATGACGCATTTTGTACGTGAGATCGAGGGCGGCATTGAGCTGCGTTCCCGCTTCTGGATGGGATGGAACTATGAAAACGGCCGCGACGTCAAGAAAATCGAGGATGGCGACCGGTATCCGGATTTTGCAGTGATGGGACTGGCGATCCACAATGTAAAAGAGTTTACCAATCTGGCAGCGATCCTGCCGAGCCTTTATGCAGAAGAAAAGGACAACTGGGAATAATCGTGGGGGAGTAAAAAGATGATCTACACCAATCATAAAATCGAATTTGATGAGAGCAAATGTGTCGGATGCCAGATCTGCTATAAAGCCTGCTTTGTAGATGTCATCCGCTGGGATGCCGAAAAGAAAAAACCGGTCTTCAAATATGTGGAAGACTGTGAGCACTGCAACTATTGTGAAGTGAAATGTCCGAAGGGCTGCATCAAAGTCATTCCTGATTTTGCAAGCCAGAGCTTCCGCCAGACCTTTGACATTTACTCAAAGAACAACAAAGAGCTGATCATTCGCTAGGAAGGGAGAAAAACGATGCAGAAACAGGAATTTGAAACAAAGAGAATGTCCGCAGATATCCTGATCATCGGCGGCGGAATTGCCGGCCTGACCGCAGCGATCAGCGCTAAGGAAGTGAATCCGGATGCAGATGTCCTGATTGTTGAGAAGCAGACATCCGGTTATTCCGGAAAGGCCAACAAAGGCGGCGGCGTTCTGCAGTATTTTGATCTGGAAAAAGTAACGCCGGAAATGTTTAACGAGTATCATGCCAACGCAGTCGGCGGTTATCTGGCAAATCAGAATCTTTTGATGAAATATGTCAGAATGAACAACGAGATGCTTGACAAGCTCGAAGAGTGGGGCGTGAATGTTCCGAAGAAACGTATCCCGACAGGCCCGATGACCTATATGATCGGACTGGATCTGGATATTACATTAAAAATGCGTCAGAAAGCAACAAAGCTGGGCGTACGCTTTATTGATAAGACAACCATCTCCGATCTTTTAACCAATGACGGAAAGATCGCTGGCGCTGTCGGTTACAGCATCATCGACGGTACATTCTATGTATTCGAAGGCAAGAAAGTAATCCTTTGCACCGGCAGCCAGAACTATCGCGTGGCATCGATGTGGAGCAACGGACGCGGTGACGGATACCATGCAGCATTCCGTGCGGGTGCGAAAATGCGGAATCCGGAATTCGGCAACTTCATGCAGCTGTTCCGTGTGAACTCCAACAGAGAGTGTGTGTTCTGCGAGAACGTTATGTATGACAATTACGGACAGAACATCACGAAGAATTTCCGCCGTTTCATGGAAGCAGACATCAGTTCGAGTGCGATTGCAGAGTGGTACAATCAGATGGCTGCAGGCAAAGGCCCGATCTTTATCCATCCGCATGAGAGCCCGATGACCGATAATGAGACGATGATGTTCCATGCATGGGAGCGTCCGTACGGTCTGCGTTTCTGGGAAGTGGATTTTGAGAAAGACCAGCTGGTTGACAAAGAGTACAATGGTGCGCTTGAAGTCGTTCCGGGTCTGGTTGGAGAGCAGTCTCCGGTCAGAGTCGATGAAGATATGCAGACGACGATCGATGGCATGTATGCAGCAGGAGATGTCTGCTATGACGGATCCTGTGCACCTGGCGCCGTACCGGCACCTCCGGGACGAAACAGAGGTTCAGGCATCCTGAATGCGGTATTTGCAGGCATCGTCAGCGGACAGGAAGCAGCAAAAACCGCTGCAGACGCCCTGCAGCAGCCGATCGATGAGGCAAAGGTCGCAGAGCTCAAAGAAGCAGCATATGCACCATTGTTCAGAGAAGAAGGCATCCATCCGAAAGAAGTCATTGATAAGGTACAGGACATCATGTGCCCGGTAGAGAACTCCGTATACATGAGTCAGCACCGGATCGATGTCTGCCTGCGCAAGCTCGAAAAGGTAAAGGCAATGGTAGATCAGATGAAGGCGGATGATTTCCACTATCTTCTGACCTGCCATGAAGCAGAGGCTATGGTATTCTCAGCAGAGATGCATTTCAGAGCAGCATCCATGAGAAAAGAATCCCGCGGCTGGTTCTTAAGAGAAGACTTCCCGCGTATGGACAATGAAAACTGGCTGAAGTGGATCGTTGTAGAGAATGACAACGGCGAGATGAAGTTCTCGACAGAGGACGTACCGATCGATGATTATCCGGTCAAACCGCCGCCAATGTTTTTCTAATGATGATATCTTAAGTCCGAAAAAGGGAAAAAAACAGTTTGCAATGAAAAGGCATTGCAGCTGTTTTTTTTATGAATTTGTATTGGCATTTCAAGAATATAGAGGAGTTACAATGCTTATATAAGTGAAATAATGAGCAATAAGCATCATCGGAGGTGCTTTTTGCTTACCCAAAAGGAGGATAACATGACAACTGAAAAGACATATGAGCAGGTGCCGATCGGACTAGGCACGGTTCTTTTAAAGGACGTTAGGAAAAATGGAACAATTTTATAAACCTTACATAGAAAAGGTTGACTCAAGCGTCAAATCCGTCCATAATGGAATTGAAATCCAATTTAGACGGAGGTTGATTATGTATCTTCAAAGAGCAGTTGAAAAGACTATCCTCAAAGCGGAACTGCAGACCAAAGTAATCCTGATTACAGGAGCAAGACAAGTTGGTAAATCAACGACCATCAGGGAACTATACCCTGATTATACTTATATCACACTTGACGATGAAAACTATGCTGAACTTGCAAGGACAGACAGTTCGCTTTTTTTCCGTGACATCAGGTATCCGGTTATTATCGATGAAGCACAATATGCACCTGAACTGTTCCGGGCGATTAAGAGGATTGCAGATTCAGACAACGCAAAAGGTAAGTTCTTCCTTACCGGCTCTCAGTCCTATGAGCTTATGAGCAGCGCTTCAGAGTCTCTCGCCGGAAGAATAAGCATAGTAGAGATGAGCGGCTTGTCTTTAAGAGAGTTGTTCAAGATAGACTTCAATGATCCGTTTATTCCTGACGATTCATATATTCGGGAACGCAGTAAATGTATTGAGACATATTCTGATATATGGTCGGTTATTCACAGAGGATCCATGCCGGAGCTTCTGGATCATGACCGCGATTGGGAATGGTTCTACAGGGATTATGTACGCACTTATCTTGAGAGGGATATACGAAGGATCATTAATGTAAAAGATGAAATAAAAATCAGAAATTTTCTAACGTGCCTGGCAGCCAGATCCGGCGCGCCGTTGGTATACCAGGAACTGGCAAACGAGGTTGGAGTAGATATCAAAACAGCGCAGAGCTGGGTATCGGTAATAGCAGCCT
>CADBRG010000172.1 GCA_902797015.1 uncultured Lachnospiraceae bacterium | reverse complement strand
CGGGTAAGAAGATCGTCATGATCGGCGGCGGCCTGGTCGGAAGCGAGACCGGACTGTACCTGCAGAAAATCGGCCATGAAGTGACCGTGGTCGAGATGCTGGACCGCATCGCGAACGAGTCCTTCGGTATGTATCGTGAAGCGCTTGTTTGGGAAATGGAAAAATTCGGCATGAAATCCATGGCAAAGACAAAATGTCTGGAGATTGAGCCGGATGGCGTAACCGTAGAAAATGCAGACGGCGTACAGAAGCTCGAAGCAGATACCGTACTGTTCGCACTTGGTATGAAGACGGTTCCGTATGATGATCTGAAAGCCGCTGCAGGTGATGCAAAGGTATTCATCCTCGGCGATTCCATCCGTCCGGGACAGGTTGACCAGTGTACCAGATCTGCTTATCTGGCAGCAGTAGACATCGCGCGTCCGGAAGAATTCCCGACACACGAGTACAGAGGAATCATCGATCCGGCTTAAGATGGGGATTACTCCGACTTCCGGTTGATATAATCGGTCCGGAACTTTGAATAAGCGAATCGCTGGCTCTTATACAGTCCGTAATAACCGGAAAGCGTATAACTGATCGCGATCGCCAAAAGATAATAGGGCATGCCCTCAAACCCAAACAGCTCGAAGCATATCAGCAATGATGTGATCGGGCTGTTTGTTACTCCGCAGAAAACTGCGCCAAGACCGACGGACGCGCAAAGTGTCGGTGACAGGCCGCTGAGACTGCCGAAAAGACTTCCGAACGTCGCTCCGATCACAAAGGTCGGCACGATCTCACCGCCCTTAAATCCGAAGGCCAGTGTGATAACGGTCAGGATGATTTTGAAAATAAATGCATAGGACGGAACACCGCCGGTAAAGCTTTCCTGCAGCAGGCCGATGGAGAGTCCGTTGTAGTCACGTGTGCCAAACAAAAGCGTGACGACGATGACAAGTCCGCCGCCGATGACGCTTTTTAAAAACGGATTTTTGCAGAAATAGTTTGCTGCCTGTGTGGCGCGGTGCATCAAAAAGCAAAAGATGACGCTGACAACGGCGCACAGGATCGCAAGAAGTGCGATCAAAAGTGCGGTCTGCAGAGAAAAGGCAGGGATTACAATGGCGGGAAGCCCAAGGCTCTGGTTGAGCAGATGACCTGCAATGCCGTGCGCGACAAGCGCAGAAATGATGCAGGGCAGGAGCGCAGAATACTGCATAATGCCGACACTGATGACCTCGATCGAAAAGATCGCAGCCGCGAGAGGTGTGCCAAACACTGCGGAAAACGCAGCACTCATGCCACACATGATGATGATGTCACGGTCCTTTTCAGCAAGATGCAAAAGATCACTGATGGTGGTTGCGATACTGCCGCCAATCTGCAAGGCAGCACCTTCTCTGCCGGCAGAACCGCCGAAGAGATGTGTAATCAGCGTGCAGATAAAGATCAGAGGTGCCATCTGCGGCGGCAGTTTTTCTTTGGCACGCACGGATTCAAATACGAGGTTAGTACCGGGATCTTTGATGTCACCGATATGGTAATATAATACAGCGATCAAAAGGCCTGCGCCCGGAAGCAGGAAGAGCATCCACGGATGCAGTTCGCGAAATGTCGTGGCCATTCCGGTGAGCTTGTAAAACAAAGCGCCGACAAAGCCCAGGATCACACCCAAAAGGATCGCAAAAAGCACCCATTTTACGGCAGATCGAAGCTGGCCTGTGTAGTTGAACATATGCCCGCGCGTGGACTGCATAAAGGAATGGAATTTTTCTGATAGTTCCTGTTTTCTGGAATCTTTTTCTTCGTTCATTCTGACACCTCTCGTTCACTGTCGTTACGATTATAGTCTTCCCCGGGCAGAGTTTTCAATAGGAATTATTTTAAACGGTATAAAAATATGCTACACTTTTTATCAGAGATGGGACAGCAGGAAACAATCATAGGAGGGATATATATATGGATCCGAAAAAAGCGTTTTATAAAACACAGGCAGAGACGATCATTAAAAATCTGAATAAAAGAAGAATGTATGGCTGCTATTGTGAGACCGTGGAGGAAGCAGTAGAAAAGGCGCTGTCCTTCGTAAAGGAGAATGATGCGGTTTCTTTTGGCGGATCAATGACATTGGCGGAGAATCAGATTTTGGATCGCCTGAGAGGACGGGAAGACATTAAACTTTTAGACCGCGGTGCGTGTGAGACGCCGGAGGAGGTCGAGAAAGTATATCGCGATGCATTCTCTTCGGATGTCTATTTTATGAGCACAAATGCGATCACGATCGACGGAAGGCTTGTAAACACTGACGGGACCGGCAACCGTGTTGCGGCGCTGATCTATGGACCGAAGAGCGTAGTCATCGTTGCGGGTATGAATAAGGTCGCGCCGGATCTTGAGAGTGCGCAGGCACGTGTGAAAAACATT
>CADBRG010000171.1 GCA_902797015.1 uncultured Lachnospiraceae bacterium | reverse complement strand
TCGTCAAAATCAACCGTCACTTCGTAGTCCCGGCCGCCAAGCACCATCGATGTTACGGTACCCTCTCCAAACTTTGGATGACGTACACGGTCGCCCTCATTATAGTCCGGTTTTCCGGCTGCTCCTGCTGTCCCGAAGTTCTTTGCCTTCGGCGCATTTGTCTGGGAACTGCTGCTTTTTGCCTTAGCCACCCCATAGACGTCCTCGCTGCGGAAGCTTTTTCTGGCCTGCGCAAAACCGCGGTTGGCCTGCTGGTAAAGAGGCAGGGCATCTTCCTGGCGTCCATTTCCCGTGAGAAGCTTTTTCGGAATCTCCGCGAGGAACCGTGAGACCTTATTATACTGCATCTCTCCACGCGTCATCCTGGTCTTTGCACAGGTTAACGTCAGGCGCTTTTTCGCTCTTGTGATTCCGACATATGCCAGTCTGCGCTCTTCTTCCATCTCAGACTCATCATCTGCCGTGATCGTCATATAGCTCGGGAAAAGGCCATCCTCCATGCCGGAAATATAGACATTGGCAAACTCCAGACCCTTTGCGCTGTGCAGCGTCATCAAGGCCACATAGTCCTGTCCTTCTTCGAGATTATCAATGTCAGCAACCAGAGAAACCTCATCTAAAAACTCTGTCAGTGTCGGATTCTCAGCGGATTCCTCATAATCCGCGATCTTGTTTAAGAGCTCTTCGATGTTCTCGATCCGCGCATCCGCTTCTTCATCATGCTCTGCACGCAGGTCATCGATGTATCCGGTCGCATCCAGCAGGTATTTGGTCATCACTTCAATCCCACCCTCTGCCAGCTGCGTCCTGCAAACCAGGATAAAGTTTGCGAAATCTCTGATCTTCTCTGCTGCCTTTTTGATCGTCGGGATCAGTTCGATCTGACGACATGCATCGAAAAACGGCATATTCTGCTCGTCTGCAAACTCCTGGATCCGTCCGATCGTCGTCGCGCCGATGCCACGTTTTGGTACATTGATGATACGTCGCACTGCCAGATCATCCTGTCCGTTTTCGATCGTCTTCAAATAAGCCAGCACATCCTTGATCTCTTTTCTGGAATAGAAATTAATACCGCCGATGATCTTATAAGGAATATTGGCAGATACCAGTTTTTCCTCCAGCAAACGGGACTGCGCATTGGTTCTGTAGAGGATCGCACATTCCCCAAAGGTAAATTCCTTCCTCCGAACAAGTGAAGAGATCTCATACGCAATGTGCTCCGCTTCTTCATATGCCGTATCAAACTGGTAAAATCCAATTTTATCGCCACTTTCCTGATCGGTCCAGAGCCGCTTTTCCTTACGTCCCATGTTGTGTGAGATCACGGCATTTGCGGCATCCAGAATATTCTGTGTGGAACGATAGTTCTGTTCCAGCTTGATCACTTTCGCATTCGGATAGTGTTTTTCAAAATTCAGAATATTTTTGATATTTGCGCCACGGAACTTGTAAATGGACTGGTCATCGTCACCGACCACGCAGAGATTTTTATATTTTCCTGCGAGCAGGCGCACCAGCTCAAACTGTGCGGTATTCGTATCCTGATATTCGTCAACGGAAATATAACGGAACCGGTCCTGATAATAGTTCCGTACCTCTTTGTCCTGCTTCAAAAGCTTTACACACAGATAGATCAGGTCATCGAAATCAAGCGCATTGCTTTTCTGCAGTGTTTTCTGATACTCTGCATAAATATCTGCCTGCATCTTTTTAAGGAAATCATCTCCTGCCTGCTCTCTGAACATCTCCGGTGAGATCAGCTCATCTTTTGCCGAAGAGATCGCATTCAAAAAGAAGCGCTCCTTATACATCTTGGTATCGATCTTACGCCGCTTGATGATCTCCTTCATCACGTTTTTCTGATCGTCTGCATCATAGATGGAAAAGTTCACATCATATCCGATCCGGTCGATAAAACGTCTCAAGATCCGGACACAGGTCGAATGGAATGTCGCAACCCAGATGCTCTCAGAGCCAAATCCGACCAACTCGTCGATTCGCTCGCGCATCTCATCCGCTGCTTTATTCGTAAATGTGATCGCAAGGATATTCCATGGCGACACATTGCATTCGCTGATCAGTCTCGCGATCCGGTTTGTCAGAACGCGGGTCTTTCCGGAGCCTGCTCCAGCCAATATTAAAAGCGGTCCGTCGACATGGAGAACCGCCTCCTGCTGCTCTTTGTTAAGTTGCATTCATTTCTCCTTTTGCACTAAAAAAGGACTACCCTAGGGTAGTCCCCATGGTACAGATTCTTTCTTACTATTCTTTCATCATACGCTCAAATATCATATCGTATCCGTCTTTTCCGTAATTCAAAGAACGGTTGACACGACTGATCGTAGCTGTAGACGCACCGGTTTTTTCTGCAATATCAAGATAAGTCTTTTTCTCCCGCAGCATATAAGCTACTTCAAAACGCTGTGACAGGGATAAAAGCTCATTTACCGTACAAACATCTTCAAAAAAAGTATAACATTCCTCTTTATCTTTCAACAGCAGAATCGCTTCAAAAAGATGGTCTACTGCTTCTGTTCGAATTGTTTTACTCATCTCGCACCTCCTGCCGCTCATTTTAACATTTTAACGTTGTAAAGTAAAGAGTTAATTCTACTATCTTCTTAATCGATTGGGCGGATATCAGTTGTTCATCCGCATACCTCATCAAAACAACGGGTTGTAATTGATATAGGAAAAATACAGATCCAGATCCGTATTAACGATCAGGCGCTCCGGGAAATCCACTTCCTTGAGCAGCTTCCATGCCTCTGCGTGCTCTCCGACTTCCAGATCCAGATGCGCATCAGAACCAATGATGATCGGCTCGTCATACTGCCTGCAGTATTCCAACATCTTCAGGTAGTTTTCTCTTGCACCCTGACGGTAATTGCGCTCAAGGAAAGATGTATTGTTCACCTCCAGCAATACATGGTATGCCTTCGCAGCGCGGACCAGTTCATCGTAATGGACAGGATATCTGCCGTCATCCGGATGACCGATGATATTGACATAAGGATTTTGCATCGTACGGATGTAAGCCGTTGTGTTTTTTTCCGCTATCACTTCCTCATCCGCGTCTTCAATCGCAGTATAGGTTGGCGGATGGATGCTTGCGATGACGACATCAAGCTGCTCTAACGTACTCTCCATCAGATCAAGCTTCCCGGTCCAGTCCAGGATATTGACTTCTGCACCAAAAAGCGTCCAGAGCCCGTCACGGTTTCTTGGCTGAATCTTTAAATTGCGAAAATACAGTTCCCCGCAGCTTCCGAGCATCGCAGGAGCATGCTCTGTGATGGCGATTAACTCCAATCCTTTTTCCCTTGCCTGCGCGATCATCTCGTTGATCGAATTGTATGCATGTCCGCTGACAAGGCTATGTGTGTGTCAATCAAGTATATCCAGCATTATTTATTTCTCCTATTTATTCTCCCAGCGGTCACAGATCTCATTGATCTGATTTGCCAGCTTCTTCTGGTCCTTATTTGCCATACCCGCACAGGAACGAACCAAAGCAGCCAGCCGCTGTGCTGCCTCTGCCAGTACCGGAAGCAGTTTTGCAGTCGGGATACCGCGCTTCTTCTCCTTACGCTTTCTGTCTCCGATTGCGATCTGCGTATTGGTAACCAGGTCAAATTCATCGCCGCTATAAGGTGCAGTTGCCGGAATTCCCGTCTTTTCTGTCAGGTGCACTGCAAAATTGTCCGCAACAACATCCTCTCCGTGAACGACAAAGATCCGTTTCGGCTTTTTCTCAATGCCTTCCACCCATTCCGTCAGATGATCCTTGTCCGCATGGCCGCTGATGCCCGGAAGATTGATGATCTGCGCTGCAACATTAATCTTTTCGCCAAACAGCTTGACCTCCGGAACTCCGTTTAACAGCTGATTTCCGAGTGTGCCCGGCACCTGATAGCCGACAAACACTACGCTGCTCTCCGGCCGCCAGAGATTGTATTTCAGATGGTGTCTGATCCGGCCTGCCTCACACATACCGGATGCCGAAATGATAACGAT
>CADBRG010000170.1 GCA_902797015.1 uncultured Lachnospiraceae bacterium | reverse complement strand
GAATAAGGTCATGGGCAGAAAATTCGTAGAAAAGCGTGCCGGAGATCCGGTTTACTATGCATGCCTGATGGAAGCAGTCGGCGAAGTAGACTGCACGATGGCAGGTATCGATACAACAACCTATGAGTTTGTTCTTGCTGCAAACAGTATCATCGGCATGATCCCGGGCGTTGCAAGCGCATCTGGACTGCAGATCCTGGAGCTGGAAGACTTCCATGGTGAGAAGAATAAGCTGATCGGCTGCACAGACGGCGCGATCAACATTGAGCCGACCGTAGAACAGCATGCAGGTATCGCGATCGCTTCCTGCGAGACATTCAAAGCTGTAACCGGCATCGAACCAAGATGTGCATTCCTGTCCTATTCCACAGACGGTTCCGGCGGTATGAGCGCACCGGTCAAAAAAGTACGTGATGCGGTAGCACTTGCACAGGAGCTCCGCCCGGATCTGAAGATCGACGGTGAATTCCAGACAGATGCAGCACTGATCAAAGAAATCGGCGAGAAGAAAGTAAAACGTCCGAGTGAAGTGGCAGGTAAAGCAAACATTCTGGTATTCCCGGATGCAGCAGGCTGCAACATCGGCGGAAAGCTGATCCAGTTTACCGCAAACTGCAAGTCCTACGGACCGCTGTACCAGGGCTTCCGTCTTCCGATTCTTGACTGCTCACGCGGTATGAACGAAGAGCTGGCTTATGACAACATTGCGTTCCTGTGTGTACAGGCAGCGAACAGCAAATAATAACTGCATACGTAAAGAAAGGGGTCAGGCACCTTCGCACTTTAAAGTGTGAAGGTGCCTGACCCCTTAGTGCGTTAAAGCGCGAAAGCGCTTGTGTCTCTTTTTCGTTGCCGGTGACCAAAAACAGAAGCATATTTGTGTCAGATATCCGAACAGCAGCAGGCTTTCTGCGGATATGATAGAACCAGAGATCTTGAATTGGCAGAAAATGCATCCAATCAGGAACAGGCGCAAGAGATGAGAAGAGGAGGCATACCATTATGAGCTTTAGCGACAATATTCCAAAACTAAAACCATATGCAAGAAGCGTGTCGATCGTTGGTGTCGGCGTAACGCCGTTCATCCGTGCAAAGGATGATGAACGGTATAACGGAATCACTGAGGGAGAACTGTTCGGTTATGCAGCAACTGAGGCAATGCGTGACTGTGGCATCACTGGAAAAGATGTTGAGTTTTTTATTCATGGTCAGGCAGGACCGGGGTGGACCAGCAATTTTGGCTCTCCGAACATCCATGTCGCGAACTGGCTTGGCATGAAGGGAAAGGGTTCCTATCATCAGAGCGAAGCCTGCGCAACAGGCTATGTGGCATTAGAGACGGCGGCAGCGCTGGTTGCATCAGGTGCTTATGACATTGTGCTGAGCGGTTGTATGGAAATGCAGTATTCGATCGCATATCCGACCAGAGTGCTGACACAGCGGCGATTCGGAACCGATGCGATCTTCCATGAGGTCCTTTGTTCCACGATGACCAGAGATTACAACCTGTTTACCAACGGAATCCTGCCGTTCCATTTTGAATCCTGGCTGCAGGCATACATCGAAGAGCATGGGATTTCTGATGAACAGGTCGATCAGCTTTTGACAAGGATGGCGATCAATGCCAGAAAGATGGCAGCCATCAATCCGAACAGTCTGAATGATAAGACTTATGAAGAGAAGGCGCATGAATCCGGCATGGATTCAGCAGAAGAGTATCTGCATTCGAAGTTCAATCCAAAGCTGGGAAAATGGATCCGTGCAAGCAACTTTGAAGAACGCTGCGACGGCGCCGGAGCATTTGTTGTGATGCCTACAGAGATGGCATACAAATATACCGATCACCCGATCGAAGTGCTTGGTGTCGGACATTCTGTTGTGGAATACGCGAATCCTCAGAATGAGCGGACCGGTACGATCAATGCATATAAGCAAATCCGCAATCTGACCGGTTTGACCGGAAAAGATATGGATCTTTTTATGACCAATGATTTCTTCCTAGCACAGCAGCTGCTTTCCGCAGAGCAGTGTGAATATCTGCCGGAGAACGGATGGGAATACATGCTCGATGATCGCTGCATGTTTACAGGAGACCGACCGATCCAGACAAATGGCGGACGCTGCAATTATGGTCATGCGGCTTCCGCATCCGGTGTACATGACATTTATGAAGTCTGTATGCAAATGCGCGGGGAAGCGGATGAGCATCAGATCAAAAAGCCGGTGAATTATGCGATGGTCCGTGGATTCGGCGGCGGGCAGAATCTGCTTTGCACGATCTTAAGAAGGCTGTAGGAGGGGACACAGATGAAACGTATCGAAATGGAAATGATCGTAAAAAAATATTACGACGCTCTGGAAGAAGGAAAAGTCATGGGACGAAAATGTCCGGCCTGCGGACATATCGAATTTCCGCCTTACATTGCGTGCAACGCATGCGGCTATCTGGATACGGAATGGGTGGATCTGACGGATGTCCGTGCAAAAGTCGGACAGATCCTGCCGCCACTTGTGGTTTTCCCGGAAAGTGAATACCGGGAAGCGTATGATGGATTCATGGCAGCCAGCATTCTGATTCCGGACTGCGATCCGTATGTCACGACGATCGTACATATAGATCCGGAACAGTATCAGGAATACCATGACAACATGGAACAGCTGGTGATCAAACCCTATATCATCCAGGGCGCAGACACAAAGATCTGTGTCTGGGTACCAGAGGATTTTGAACCGACAAAAGAAGATCTGGAACGGGAAGCGGCATATGGAAAATCACTGAAGGCAGCACAACTGGCAAAGGAAGCTGGCCAGGAGCCGGCTGCGGATTCAGCTGGTGCGGATGAAGAAAAGAAAGAGACGGATCATTCATCAGATCCGATGTACCTGCAGGTACTTGAGGTTGTCATCGACTGTGCCGCGGAAGCCTACGGTGTGGATGCAGAAGATATAACACCGGATACCGATATCAGAGAAGACCTTTCTAACCAGTCGATGAAGATGATCGCGATGCTGGCAGGAATTGAAGAGGAACTGGATGTGACGATTGAGATTCCGGAGGCGGGTGAAATGAATACAATTCGAGAGTTTGCCGAACTGGCAAGAGCACGGATGGGATGATCGATATTGATTTGGTCATGATGTAAAGGATGATATCCCCGGTAAGAAAGGAGGGAGAAATGGGACGGCATGTATTGACACAGAAAGAAAATGCACTGCGTGCAATTTTACGTACAGGAGAACCGGAATGGGTTCCGATCGTAGACGATTGTATGGAAATCCTGATGCCATCTCCACTGCGGGAATATTCGCCTTTCGGACAAGGCGGAAAGGATTGGTTTGGATGTTTATGGGAGTGGGATGAAGCGTCTTTCTCTCATGCACCCGATGTTCGAAAACCTCCACTGATCGAAGATATTCTGGGGTGGCGGGATATTCTGAAAATCCCGGATATTGATGCCATTGACTGGAAATCGGCTGCAAAAGAGGATATGGCCAATATGGATCGTGAGAATAAGCTGGTCAGACTCTTTTGCACGCTTGGCCCGTTTGAACGTGCCAGTATCCTGATGGGAATGGAAGGTGCGTTTATTGCGATGATGGAAGAACCCGAAGAGTACAAGGCATTGATCAATGCGTTGACAGATTATAAAGTGCATCTTCTGGAATTGATGCTCGAAGCTTATCAACCGGATGAGGTGTTTTTTCATGATGATCTTGGTGCAGCCAACGGACCGCTAATCTCACCGGAGATGTATCGTGAATTTATCAAGCCGGCCCATAAGCGCATCGCTGAAGTGATCCACCGGTACGGGGCAATTTACACGCATCACAGTTGCGGAAACATGCAGGTGTTTATCGGTGATCTGATTGAAAACGGGGCACAGATGATCAATCCCCTGCAACCATTAAACAACTGGCAGGAGATTATAGATCAGTATGGGGACAAAGTAAGCTTTAATGTTGGCGCCGAGTTTCATGCGAATCTGCCGTCGACTGCGAAAGAGCAGCTGATCGAAGATACACATCAGGTGATCGATACGTTTGCGCCCGGCGGGAATCTCTTATTCCAGTGCTATATCAGTAACATGGAATGCATGGGGAACAGTGATATCATCAATCAAGAAGCGCGTATTTACGGCGCAGATTATTCCCGCTTTCATAAGGCACGATAAAACTCATAGGACAGAATGATGCGCTGCCGCTCATAATAGTCATCAAAGTTCACATCGATCATGGAGTTGATCTTTTTCATTCGATAGATCAATGTATTACGGTGCAGGAACAGCTCTTTTGCGGTTGTGGCCATGTTTCGTTCGGAGATCAGCCAGGTATACAGGATTTTTGCATAATCGGTCTGGTTGGCCGCATCGTAATCAAGCAGGATTTTCAGCTGCGGATGGCAGAACGTCTCAAGAGATTCCTTTTGCGTGAACAGGTTTGCGACATGATCCATATAGTAATCCCGGTACAAAAACAGGCCGGGATTATTTTGGTGGC
The DNA here is from genome assembly GCA_902797015.1 of uncultured Lachnospiraceae bacterium. Classification (GTDB taxonomy): domain Bacteria; phylum Bacillota; class Clostridia; order Lachnospirales; family Lachnospiraceae; genus SY8519. Next base: position 1,166 of record CADBRG010000170.1, on the reverse strand, counting down.
AGATGCCCAGTTCAATCGCGCGCAGAGCCTGTTTGTAATAGCCCTTGATTTTTAAAATGTCCTGAAAGCAATTACCCATTCCGGCATACAGACCATAATCCCTGCACAGGTCATGGATCGAGATAAGATCTTCCTCTGACAATGTGCCATTACCTGTCGGATGGAATAAAATGATGATTCCACCCTGATACATCAGGCTCATGGTGCCTGGGAATTGCGTCTCAAACATGGAACGGATATGCATCGTGTTTAATGTTTCAGAGCTTCTGGCAGTTTCAATGACCATACAATAAAGATTTCCGGTGAAATCCGTATTGGTATAATTCATCCTGTCCTGATAAGCCTTTCCGACAGCTATCTTTCCTTCCAGCAGATCCCGCAGAAAATATTCATAGTTAAAGCCACGGTTATTGCGGATGAATTCATCTTTTTTCATCTGCTGATCGATGGCTTTTTTTAATAAATACAGCATGAGAGGATCCGTATCATTAAATGGCCGGTTCAGTGCATTTAATACGATATGTCCCATTTCTTTTTGCGTATCGATCGCACAGATCAGCTGCTGATAGCCACCTGTCGGATGCATCGTAAGAATCGGGCGTTCGCTTTCAAGGATTTTCCGGTGAATACGGGACTGGTTCACAATCTTGAATTCCTCTTCGGTAAAGCCGCCATTTTCCAATATTTTTTTCGCTTGCTCATCCAATACAACACGTTCGCCGGTCGTTGCGGCGATGAGTTTGAAATCAGGATCAAATACAAAAAGTGGATTCTGGAACGCAGCGTAGATCTGGTCAAGCATTGCCTGAATGCCGCCTTCAAAAAAGAGGATTTCAAGGAGAGAATCTGCGAACAGTCCCATCCCGCAAACGTCATCAAAATATTGCTGAAGAATCGCGCAGACTTCTTTTGTATCGGTTCGCTCCAGAATGAGTGATGGTAAAGCTATGTTTTCAGATTCGATGATTGGTGCAGACTCGCTGACAGAATCGGTCAGAATCAGAAAAGAGGCATCTGCGTCCGGATGTAAGGAGGCAACAAGGTTTAGATCATCCAGTACATAGAGACAGTGCATAGAAAAGGAATCAGGGATACTGTTGTCGGATAACAGACAGAAACTGCTTAAGCAGTAGGAATCTTTAGAATCGCTAAGCTTACTGGGTGTT
>CADBRG010000169.1 GCA_902797015.1 uncultured Lachnospiraceae bacterium | reverse complement strand
TCCTCACCATATAACAGTTGTGTCCTGGAAAATGGATTCATTCTAACCTCTTACCCTTCGGGAATCAAAATCACATTTTTACTTTCTTTTAAAGCAAAGCATCGTCATATCATCAAACTGTCTGTTTCCTTTGATGAACGCTTCAACCGACTCCCTTACATGCGCAATGATCTCTGCCGGGCTGCTGTCACCTTTTCCTGCAAAGCAATCCAGCAGCCTTTCCTCACCAAAAGCCCTGTTTCCCTTATCATCTGCCTCAGTCACACCGTCCGTATACAGATATAAAACATCCCCCTGCGCGAAAGGAATACAGTGCTTGGTATATTTCATATTCTCCATACCGGCAAGGACGAAGCTGTTTTTCACCTGCAGATACGATGCAGTTCCGTTGTGAAGCAAAACCGGCGGATTATGGCCTGCGCTGACAAAGGTAAGCGTCTCTTGTGTCAGGTCATATATTCCCACCCATAACGTAACAAACATTTCTGCTTCGTTACGCTGGCAAAGCACATTGTTTGCACTTGCAAGTGCTTCCGACAGATCCGGAATATCCCGGATACAGTTTTGCAGAGTGATTTTGGCAGTAGCCATAAACAGTGCCGCCGGAACACCTTTTCCCGAAACATCTCCGATCACAAATGCCAGATGCGTAGAATCCACATAAAAAATATCGTAAAAATCTCCGCCAACCTCTTTTGCGGCTTCCATGGATGCACTGATGTCCAATTCCTTCACGCCCGGGTAATCTTCTGTGATTCGCGGAAGCAGGGAATGCTGTATCGTAGTCGCAACTTCCAGTTCTGACTGAAGACGGCTTCTTTCAACGGCCAGCTGCCTCTGCCGCTCTGTATAGTTGATGATGGCGATCATGATCATAAATCCCAACGCATTCACTACAATAAACGGCAATGCAATCTGCCGGACAATCTCCAGTGCGGTTGCAAACGGTTTGACCATGATCAAAACGATGCATAAATGGAAAGCTTCCATGCAGGCACTGAGCAAAAGCGCGAAATGTGGTTTTGCAATCACCTTATGCCACTTATGGGAAAGAACACCGCAGATCAAACCGATACAGCATGTCGCAACAACGCATGCCTGTGCCGTGATGCCACCCATTGACAGCCTGTGCGCTCCCGCAATCGCCCCGGCAATCAGGCCTCCCAGCGGTCCACCGGTAAACCCGGCAAGCATGGGGCCGATATCTCGGACTGAAATCACAGCTCCGTTCAGATTGAATCCGGATATGTTTCCATAAATACCGAAAGCACCACCGAGGATACCTGTGATCAGGGAATACTTCCATCTTTTCTTATTTTTAATTAATTTCGATATGATATCACTGGTTCCGAAAATAGCTGAGATGATCAGGATCACAGCCAGTGTACCTATCATTTTTGAGAACATTGCACTCATCGTAACCACCGTTCATCCATCGCCTGAAAGGCTTCGTGCTGCGCCAGTACAGTTTTTAAATTCTCTGCTTCGACAAATACGCTTTTTGTCTGCGGAAACCGTTCCTTGATATGCACCTCAATGCGATCGATTGCGGAGAACACCTCATTTGCCGTCTTTGTCGGATCAAAATTCGCGTCAATGTTGATCACCAGACTCTCCGGCCCCATGTATATGGAAAGAATGCGCCCGCAGCGCACGACGCTCTCATCTGCTTCCACGATCTGTTTGACTTCTTCGAGTTCCTCTATCTCAAGGCCTTCTCCGATCAGCAATCCCTTGGTTTCCCAGAGCAGAATGATCGCAACACATGCCAGCAGTATACCGATGCAGATTGCTGCGATCCCGTCGAGATACGGATTCCCGAAAAGATGTCCGAGGAACAGACCCAAGAATGCGATCACAAGTCCCACCTCAGCTGCCGTGTCTTCCAGCACAACCGTATAAAGCGAAGGATCTTTTGCTTCTCTGATAAACTGAAATGGCTTTTTTGTGCCGCGTGCCGCATTGAACTGTCTGATGGCTACGGAAAGTGAGAATCCCTCAATGGCCATGGAGATCACGAGTATGATATATGCCACCGTCGGATCTTCCAGTACAGTATTCGGTCCCACTTCTGCTACGGCCCGGATGCCTTCCCACATGGAAACTCCACCGCCAAGTGCAAAGATCAGAATCGAAACAACCAGCGTCCAGAAATACAGTTCCTTGCCATAGCCAAACGGATGTGCAAAGTTTGCCGGCTTCTTTGCGCGATGAATCCCCAAAAGTACCAGCAGACCGTTACCGGAGTCGACGATCGAGTGCACGCCTTCCGAAAACATGGCAGGCGATCCGGTAATTGCTGAAGCAATAAACTTTACCACTCCGATCGCGATATTTGCCAGGATCGCTGCGACGACCGCCACCGTAGACTCGCCATGTGGCTGGGCCTCAACATCTGAATGCTGCTTCTGGTTTTCCATGATTTCGTTCTGCTCTGTCTGTTTCATGTCAGTAGTCCCCTTGTGAATTCCGTCCTTTAAGCAAACCGAACGTTATCTGTATTCGCAGTCTGCGAGATGATCGTTTACCATCCCGATCGACTGCATAAAAGAATAGGTGATGACCGGTCCGACAAATGCCATTCCGAGTTTTTTGAGGTCTTTGCTGCGATGGCATTTTTCCGGACACTGAAGATCTTATTCTTATTTCTGATCAGTTCCGCGTTTTCTAAAAGGCTATATAAATAATCATCTGTCAAAGATGCACATTTTTCAATATCAAAATTAAAAAAAACGTCTTTATATGCCTGGCGTTTGTTGACGATCGTTCTCCACGACAAGCCGACACTCTGTCCTTCCAGACAAATCATTTCAAAAATGTGTCTGTCATCATGGGAGATTTTACACCATTCATGATCATGGTACTCCGTCAATAACGGATCACTGATCGCCCATAACCTGCATTCACTGTCTTTACCCATTCTGCCAACACCTCAATATCATCTCAATCCGTCACGCCTTTACACGTGACCGCAATACCACGCACTCGACTGTTATTTCGTTGAGCAACACCTTGCCACCAGCTTCAGCGTCATAATCAATGCGGTATTTGAATCTGATTTGCTTCAGGATGCAACATCATTAATTCCCAATAAATTTCTCTTTTAGCAACCCGGTCATACAAAGATCATAAATCTTATCGTCCTTTGCCACTCCGTTTTTCCGAGTACCTTCATATTCAAAACCAACCTTTTCCAGTACCCTGCCGGATGCTTTGTTCGGCGCATAATACACACCGGTGATACGAATAATATCGAGTTTCTCAAAAGCTATTCTGCAAATCTCTCTGGCTGCCTCTGTCATAATTCCTTTTGACCAGAAATCAGTCAGGAGCAAATATCCAATCTCACCATCCTTATGATATACATCTTCTTTAAGCTCAACAGATATATTTCCGACAAGTTTTCCATCGACATATATCACACGCCAGATACCAGTTTTTCCGTCGTTTTCTGCAACCATATGAATCCACCATTCAGCGGATTCATCTGTGTATGGGTATGGCAATCGGTCAGACAGATATTTCCTATCCACAGCATTACAGACTGCTTTTAATCCCTCCTTGTCTTCCAATGTCGGTATTCTCAGTTCTATCTTCATATTGTTATCAACACATCCCATCTGCCAATTTTCGTCATCCGTTCGTGGCATCCGCAGTCACCACCGTTCCGTTCTTGATCCTGTGGTAGTCCTCCATATCAATATTAAGAGTAATCATTCACTCCCAGGTGTTGCTCATTCTCTGCAAAAAGCTCACGACTTCTACTTCCTTCGTATGCGGAAACATATCGACGGGAACGGCTTTCACGGCGCGGTAGGCATCATTCGCTGTAAGAATGCGCAGGTCGCGCCCGAGGGTCTCCGGATTGCAGGAAACGTAAACGATCTTTTCCGGGCGCATGGCAAGGACGGCCTCGAGAAATTCTTCGGACGCGCCGGCCCTCGGAGGATCCATGAGAAGAACGTCCACATGAGATCCCGATGCGGCGTTTTCCCGCAGGAATGCTCCTGCGTCGTCTTCCAGGATCTCCACATTTTCAAGCCCGTTCAGCCGGATATTGTGCTGTGCGTCCCGGACCGCTTCCGGATTGGACTCCACGCCGATCACGCGGCGGCACCGGTCCGCGGCGCAGATCCCGATCGTCCCGGTCCCGCAGTAGGCATCCAGCAGGGTCTCCTTTCCGGAGAGTCCTGCCATGTCGATGGAGATCCGGTAGAGCTTTTCCGCCTGCAGGGGATTGACCTGGTAAAAAGAGCGGGACGAGATCCGAAAGCGCCGGCCGCAGAGCTCATCCTCGATATACCCGGGTCCCAGGAGAACTTTTTCCCGCTCTCCCAGGATCATGGCATCTCTCCGCTCGTTGATATTCTGGACGACGGTGCGGATCCTCGGAAATTCCTTTGCGAGCGCCTCGGCGATGCGGGCGCTTCCAGGAAACATGGGTCCCGCAGTCACGAGCGTGACCAGGACTTCGTCCGTTTTATACGCGGTGCGCACCTGCACGGCACGGAGGGTCCCCCGGCCCGTCACATCGTCAAAGACCCGGAGCCGGAACGGCTGAAGCATCTCATAGATATACCGGATGATGCGGTCTGCATATTTATCCTCGATCAGGCAGTCCTTGACGGGAACGATCTGTCTCGAACGCTCCCTGTACACGCCGCATACGGGGTGCCCCGCGTTATCGAGCCCGAATACGGAGGTGACCTTGTGGCGGTACCGGTCCGGATTCTTCATGCGGATGACAGGCTCCGGACGGATGATATCCCCGATGGCATCCTCCACGATCTGCTGCCGGATCTTAAGCTGCTCTTCCATGGGGATGTCGATCATGGAGCATCCACCGCACCGGCCGGCATAGCGGCAGCGCCCGCTTACCGGTCTCTTTTTTCCTGCACCGGCAGAAACGGCAGGGCCGCGTCCTGCAGCCCTGCCGCCGTTATTTCTGTCTTTATTGTTCTTATAATTCTTACTGTGCCCTGTCATAGTCATAATAGATATCCTGCTGTGCCATGGCCTTCTCCCGTTCCAGGCGCCTTAATTTCTCCCTGGGAGACCAGTCGCTCCGGGGAACGGTCCCGATAATGTCGATCCCGCTGATCCCGTCCACCGCGTCCTGGGCCTTTAAATAATCCCGGTTGTTGATCC
>CADBRG010000168.1 GCA_902797015.1 uncultured Lachnospiraceae bacterium | reverse complement strand
GTTCCCTTATGGTGCATTCAGATCACCTTATAGATCTCGTCTGTCTTCGGCGGTTCGAGATACCGTCTGTCCTCACCGTTTCGGATGATCCGGTCATTCCCGTCTGTCATCTTTCCGATGATTGCCGCAGAGATGCCTGCATCCTCCAGCGCACGGATCAGACCTGTCCCATCCGGTGTCGTGACCAGCAGGCTCCCACTTGAGATCAGCTCATATGGATTGATGCCAAATACTTCGCAGACTTCAATGGTCTCCTGGCGGACCGGGATCTTTAACAGATCGATGTCAAGGCCAAGCCCTGCTGATTCCGCGACCTCCCAAAGCGCACCGAACACCCCGCCTTCTGTGATATCATGCATCGCATGTGCGCCGCATTCCACCGCAATCTGCGCCTCCGGCAAAATGGACAGATACTGATCAAAACCCTGTCCGGTCCTGATCAGGTCATTTGGCAGCCGCTCGGCAAGTTTCTCTTCTTTTTCCTTCGCGATAATGGACGTTCCTTCCAGGCCGATCCATTTCGTGATGATGATATCATCTCCGGCTTTACTGCCGCCGGTCAGAAGATACCGGTCTTTTTGGACTTTTCCGATTCCTGTGATCGATAATAACGGCTGTCTGACAACATCGGTCACTTCCGTATGGCCACCGACGATCTGCACATTGCTCTTGGAGCATTCTTCTTCCAACTGGGCAATCAGTTCCCGGATCTCTGGTTCCGTCGTCTCCGGCGTCAGAAGCGCTGTGACCAACACCGCAACAGGCTCTGCCCCTGTGGTCGCAAGGTCATTTAAGGTCACTCTGATCGCCAGCTTTCCGGCGTCTGTCGCCGCGGCAGTGATCGGATCGGTCGAAACCACAAAGATCTCACCCTCCGCCAGTTCAAGCGCTGCACAATCTTCCCCTACGCCGGCGCCCTGTAAAACTTCGGAACGTGTTGTATGCAATTGTTTGAAAACGGACCGTTTTAAAACGGATTCCGGTAATTTTCCTATTTCCATTTATATTCTCTTATCTTCTGCCTTACAAAGATCGTTTAAAAAACACTCTCCGCATTTTGGCGAACGCGCGGTACAAATGGTCCGGCCCAATGTGATGATCTGCATATTATAGCGGATCCAGTTCTCCTTCGGAAGGCGTTTCATCAGATCATACTCCACCTTCTCGGGATCTGTCTCCTTTGTCAGGCCAAGCCTCTTTGAAATCCGTTTGACATGGGTATCGACCACCACGCTCGGTTCTCTGTAAATATTCCCGCGAATCACATTCGCTGTCTTTCTGCCAACCCCCGGCAGCGTCAGAAGGTCATCCATATCGGATGGAACCTTGCCACCGTATTCTGTGATCAGACGGCGCATACAGAGAATGATGTTTTTCGCCTTGTTGTGATAGAACCCGACAGAATGAATGTCCTGCTCAAGTTCCTCAAGATCCGCACCGGCCATTTTCTCAATGGTGTCATATTTTTTGAACAGATCTTTTGTGACCATATTCACACGGGCATCCGTACACTGGGCACTCATGATCACGGCGATCAGAAACTGCCAGTCATTGTCATGCTCTAAGTAACAGATATCATCTGTCCCGTAGACATCATCCAGACGTTTTAAGATTTCCGTGGTCCGTTTGCTGACTCTCATGCTTCCATCACACCCATTCAAATCATCGGTCTTACCAACAGTTTAGTGTATTAAAGTATATACATTTCTCGATTGTAGCACAATTCGTCTCTAAATACAAATCAAAAGAACAGGCCGATCAGCCTGCTCTTTCATGCGAAATGCCTAAATACTACATATTCTCTTTTATTTATTTGTCATGCTCAGCATATAACGGAAGATCCAGCGAACCAAGGGGCCAACAAAAAAGACTTGAAGACAAAGTGCTACCGGAAAGCAATACACCATAAAGAACACAGTCATTAATGTAAAAACTATACTTTGCTTTACTGTTCGTGGCATATGAATACCTCTCTAACCATTTTTTATCCGATCACTACCGTCCGCTCTTTTTTTCCCTCCAGTGGCACCGGAATATATGCGGTACGAACGATCACCGTCAGTTCCACCTGATGCTCACCTTTTTCCAGGCCGCCGTCACAAAGGACACGCACCGTCATCGGCTCACCAAACTCCCATTTATGTGTCGTTACGGTTTTCATTTCATCTAACGTAAACCAGTACTCACCGCCATCCACTGTGCATCGGATCGTTTCACGCGGTATTTCTTCTCCGTCTACTTTGACGCGTATATCGTTTACCATTGACAGCGGTATCGCGCGATAGTAGGTAATATAAGTTTGCAATTCAAATCCGGAAATAATTCCATTCGTTTCAACATTTTTACAAGTGTTTTCAATAAATACATTTTGCAAAAAGATCATTCACAATGTCGATCGGTGCCTGTGATGTTCCCAATGCTTTGCAGTAATTTTCCATCACGCGTGGAACCCGCTTGCAGAAGATACCGGTATCGATCACCAGTCCGATATACGGCGAATGCAAACGCTGCATTTCTGCAATATAATCTTTTGTCTTCTGTTTATCGAAGCTTAATCCCGCATGAATCTCCAGCGCTACTTTCACATCGTATTTCTCACAATAGGGGAGCAGCGGTTCAAGGACAAAGCTGGGTGTCATGGAAACCAGACGGACCATCTTCATTCCCATCCGGTTGGCGAGCTTCAGTTCCTCGATTAAAAGATCCACACATTCCTTTTTGGTCAACTCTCTGTTCTCATAGAGATTGGTATTTAAAAAGATATCTGAGATCACCGGCTTGATCTGATACTTTTCACACAGCTCATCCCACTGTGCCATGGTCTCTTCTGACGGATGCGGTGCTCCCTTGATCATCTGATCGGGAAGGATCTCAACGCCGTCCACATTGTTTTCCTCCTTATATGGTTCTACGTCTCTCATCAATTATGATTATAGGATTATTTAAACAGCTACCTATGTGCCATATGTCACATTTCGAAAATTTTTCAAAAAAAAGAAGACAGTATGAACTGCCTTCCGCTGTCTGTTTGTTTTAATCAGATCAGCTGATGATTCCGATCTGCTTTCTGGCTTCATCCAGAATCTCCAGGGAATCCAATGTGCCCCGCGCCAGCTTTTTACAGGTGTCAAAATCATTTTCGGACCAGATTCTGTCGAATTCTGTCATTTCATGAATGAAACGATGGCCTGCTCTTGATTCATCAAACTTTACCTCACCACCGTCCCTCAGATGCAGCTCCGCTCTTGTAATATCATTCGCTCTGCAATCGGAATGAATCCATCCCTTTTCTCCCTGGATCTGAAGTCCTGAAATGCCGTCGCAATCCTTTGTCGTAACAGAGGTACAGATAAAATCCCGATAGCACATCTCCATAACGCCTGATGTATCGATCCCCCGAACGATATTAGCTGTATAATGAACATGCTCCGGCATTCCGAACAGTGTCAGGAGTAAATGTACCTGGTATATCCCAAGATCCATCAGCGTCCCACCGGCCTTTGCAGGATCAAAGACCGCCGGTGTCTCCCCTGTCAGAAAGCGGTCATATCTGCTGGAGTACTGGGAATAATTTGTCTGTACCATGCGGATCCGTCCGATCTGTGGCAGCCATTCCAATATTTTATCAATAACAGGCGCAAACCGGACTGGTGCCGCTTCCATGCAGATCAGATTCATTTTTTCTGCGATATCGAATAGCTCAGATGCCTGTTTTCGTGTTACACAGAACGGCTTTTCCATCAGAACATGCTTTCCTGCTGCAAGTGCTTTTTTTGCCACCTCAAAATGAGCCACATTAGCTACTGCAATATAGACAGCCTCGATATCCGCTTCTGAAAGCAGTGCATCAATATCCGGATACACCTCCGGAATATGAAGCTCCTTTGCCAGATCCTTTGTGTGTTCATAGCTTTCCCGCCGGCTGCAGATTGCTGCCGGAAAGAGACTTCCCTGCTCACGCATTGCCTGAACACTTTGCGGGATGATCGCGCCGGCGCCGATGATTCCGATCGCGATTTGCGAATTATTTTTTACAGTCATAATATTTATCTTGCTTCCTCTCTTGCTCTCTGAACCAGCTTCTTCGCATATTCCAACAAATGCTCCCGATCCAGCCAGGCCATATCGTTGAACAGTTCCAGTAATTCCCGTTCTTCGGTCCCCTGCGGGATTACCATATAATCACTGTTTTTTCCTCTT
>CADBRG010000167.1 GCA_902797015.1 uncultured Lachnospiraceae bacterium | reverse complement strand
TCCAGCTGAACAAGACCCGGACGGAGCGTGGACAAAAGCGCGAGTTCTTCGTCGTTTAAGAGCTCTGCCGTGACTTCAAAGTGGAAGCGTGTGACGCCGTTATCATGGTCTTTTAAAAACTGCCAGATGGCAAGTGTGCGCTTATGATCGCAGTTAAAGGTACGGTCGACAAATTTGACCAGCGGCACATGCTGATCCAGAAAATAAGTCAATTCCTGATAAACTTTTGGAAGGCTTTTAAACCGTACCCGACGATCGATTGAGGAAAGACAGTAGCTGCATCCGAACGGACAGCCACGACTGCTTTCATAATACAGGATATGGTGATCCAAAAGGGCCTGGTCCGGATAGGGGAACACGAGATCATCCAGATCCAGAAGTGCTGCCGGGGGATTCGTGATGATGTGATCGTCATCAGAACGATACACGATGCCCGGGATATTTTGCAGGAGATCTGCTTGTATCAGTTCTGTGAAAACAGCTTCCCCTTCGCCTGTCATCACACCGGTGACAGCAGGGTTTTCCTGTAAGTATGCTTCTGCGCAATAGGAGACCTCCGGTCCACCGAACCAGATCTTTGCTGTCGGGATCGTATACGAGAGCAGAAGCGCCAGCTTCTTCACATATTCGATATTCCAGATATAGCAGGAAAATGCGATGAGGCATCTTGTATCTGCTACATGGTCACAGATATCGCTTAAGATATCATCAACCGGCTGATTGATCGTATATTCAAGTGTATCAATCTGTACGTCTTGCGCCGTGTTATCAATATGATCCAGTGCGTACGCTTTCAGGCTGTGAATGGCAAGACAGCTGTGTATGTATTTTGCATTTAAAGCGATTAATAAGACTTTCATAAAGCTTATTCTAATCAAATGATGCAAGACAGGCAAGGGTACCGTGTACTATTACAGAATTATTACACCATATTGTAACAATTCTGTAATAGTACACGGTACCCAATTTATTGTTTAAACTCGAGGAAACGTAATCACGACTTTAAACAGATCGCCGTCTAAGATGATATCGAAAGTTCCACCCTGCATGATCGTAAGGTTTCTGGCAATCTCTAAACCGAGGCCGCTGCCTTCCGTATTACGTGAGAGATCGCCACGAACGAATCGTTCCGTGAGCTCATCGGCAGAGATGTTTAACGCATGCTCTGAAATGTTGCGGATCGTAAGGATGATCTTTGAATCTGTCTGGTCTGTTTCGGACCGGATCATTCCCTTCACATAGACTCTGGAACCAGGCATCGAATACTTCGCTGCGTTGCTGTACAGATTTTCAATCACCCGGCAGAGGCGTGCACCGTCTGCTTTGATCAGCATCGGTTCATCCGTAAGCTCGCATACCATGGAAAGGTTTCGCTCTTCAAATTTCTCCCGGAATTCCCCGTTCATCTGCTGGACCATCTGGCATAAGTCGATGGACTGCAGATCCAATGTGATATTACCGGAACTGATCTTGGAGGATTCAACGAGGTCATCCACAAGCTGTTTTAACCGGGCGGATTTACGATCCAGGATCTCGATGTAGCTGCGTACCTCATCGTCTTTGATGTCATGTCGTTTTAAGATGTCGACGTAGTTGATGATCGAGGTCAGCGGTGTCTTGATGTCATGAGAGACATTCGTGATCAGCTCCGCTTTCATGCGCTCGCTCTTCATCTCATTTTCAACGGCGGCTTTCAGACCGGCGCTGACTTTGTTGACACCTTCTGCCATTTCACGGTTGTATCCTGAGATTTCTTCCACATCAACCTTGTAATCCAGATTACCTGCTGCGATCTCATCCATGCCTTTTCGGACCGCGTCGCGGCCGGCAAAATAGGTCATCAGTTTTCGCAGGATCACAATGTTGATAATGGCCAGGATCACGATGCATACGATGATCGGGAAAAGGGCACCTGCTGCGGCTGCAATTAGTCCAAAGATTCCGGCGATCAGTGCGTTGACCAATACGATCATTACGTAAACGATCACGAGGCGCTGGCCTTCTTCTTTTGTACGGTAGACAGAATTTGTGACCTTTCTGACTACCAGCACCAGGCTTTTGATCAGGCTGGCACCAAGCGTTCTTGCTTTCAATCTTCTGACAAAATGTTTTAAGTTCCAGCAAAGAAGTGTGGCAGCAGCGATCGCAGCCGGGATCAGGACCACGTAAAGTCTGGGGAGCATCCGTTCATATCCTGCAGCGGAAAACGTGCGGGGCAGATAGCCGCTGTAGATGGTCACCGCAGATACCGGTTCTGTAGCGATTTAGCCCATTGTTACGGTTATGGCAAACAGGACAAGCCAGAGGATGATATCAATGATTATCAAAAGCTCGATCGGGAAGCGTTCCATCTGTGTCGTATGAATGCCGATCCGTCTGGACGGATATTTTATCGTCTGATATTCAGGCAGATTGCAGTCCGGTTCGGTTGCGGTACGGTCTGCATCTTCTGCACAGTGTCCGGTCTGAATGACGGAAAGGACGAGCATTACAATAAACAGAATCCCTGCGATGACCGCTGCCGGCAGTGCGTTCTTACCGAATGGCTGTTTTTGGGCAAACTGTTCATAAATTGCAGCATTGCTTCTTGCGGCATCGTTGGCCGGATACGTCGGATCCAGACCGATGAAAAGCTGCCAGGTTCCGTCTTCGAGGAAATCGGTCGCATTGACGAGGGTATGGTCTCTTAACATCAGAAGTTCTTCTGACTGGTAGAAAGTGCTTCTGTCCTTTGTGGCAGGTGTGATCTGATCGGTTGTCTTTGTTGTGCCATCATAGATGACCGCACAGCCTTTTTCTGTGTTTTTGCCTGCATCATTCTGATCTGTTGCGGATGCATCGAGGTATGCGGAATACTCTGTCCGGACCTGATCCAAAGACTTCTCATTCCATGTGTCGATATTTGTATAAACCGTTCCGGAGTTCGTGTTCTTCAACCAGATCATCGCATTGGATTCATCCGGTGCGGTATACTGTGTCAGTTCATGTACCTTTTGCGCTGCAGTTACCAGGTTTTTATAGGCATCCAGAATGGAAAAGGTTTCCAGATTCTGCTGCGCGTATTCCGCGATCGTGCTGCCTGCAGCATTTGGCAAATATTTCTTTTCAAGTGCAAGACCGTTGTTGTACATGACATTGTAAAGTTCCGGATAGCAGAGAATGGTGATACGGGAGTCTCCGTTTTGCGGTCTCTCCACATTGAAGTTTTCATCCGTGATTCCGTAAACCGCTTCCTCATAGGAGAGAGCGGTACGATCTGTAGCAGTTGCGTCCGGACCATAAACAGTCAGCGGATCTGTTATGGGATCATATGTTTCTTCTTCATATCCAAAGTCTCCGGATGCTTCGCTGTAACGTACCAGACTGTAGTCATTTTGCAGAATCCAGGATAGATATACATAACCTGCCGATTCATAAAAAGTATTTAAGTCAGCCAGTGAGTAGGTGAGTGCCGGGTTTTTGTCCGGTTTTGCAATGCCTGCATTCAGATCAGAAATATCAATGGTCTCTGTCAAATCCAGGCTGCCGTCTTTAAAATACCGGTTGATCGTGGCGTTTTCCATGATCAGATCATCTGTTTCTGTAAACAGGTAGTCGCTGACCATTTCAGACGAGGCTTCATATGATTTTGGGAAAAATATATTTTGCCGCATGTCAACGCGAAGCCCGCTGAAGGCCCATGCTGCGCTGGTCGCAATGCAGACAGCAGAAATCAGCATGATCGCAATGACCAGGATTTTCCCGATTGTACTGTATAAAAATTTTCTCATGATGATCAGTCTCCTTTGGACAGGCGAAGAGCAGTACTTCTTACAGATCCTCAATCTTATATCCGACGCCCCATACGACCTTCAGATAACGGGGTTCCTTCGGATTGATCTCAATCTTTTCCCGGATGTGGCGGATGTGAACGGCCACTGTGTTGTCGGCGTTGAACGCTTCTTCGTTCCAGACCGCCTGATAGATCTGGTCGATTGAGTAAACACGACCTTTGTTCCGGGTCAGAAAGAGGAGGATATTGTATTCGATCGGGGTCAGTTTTTCGATGACGCTTCCGTCGATCGTAACCGTTTTGCGCTCATCATCAATGACAAGGCCGCCCGTCTGAAATACATGCTCTGATACGGGTGTCTGTGTGCCAAGGCGCGTATAGCGGCGCAGCTGTGATTTGACGCGTGCTACAAGCTCCATGGCATTGAATGGTTTGGTCATATAATCATCCGCGCCGACATTTAAGCCAACGATCTTATCCGTATCCTCTGTTTTGGCGGATAGGATGATGATCGGGATATTATATTCCTCGCGGATCTTTAATGTGGCACGAATGCCGTCCATCTTTGGCATCATGACATCGAGGATCAGAAGATCCACTTTGTTTTCATGAAGCTTATCGAGTGCATCGATGCCGTCATATGCCTTTAAAATCTGGTAGCCTTCCGGCTTTAAATAAATTTCAATCGCATCGACGATTTCTTTCTCATCGTCACATACAAGAATCGTATACATAACAAAACCTCCTAAGCGCTTAAGGTGTTTCTGATATTAATGTACCAGAAAAAAATGAGGAAAGAGAGGGGTAAAATCTTAAGAAACTATGAATATCAAGAAAAATGGGGACAGTAAGACAGGGAACAGTTCTGAATAGTCAACAAAGACTATTCAGAACTGTTCCCTGTCTTTCGTTAGCATTTATTGTTTGTAGTTGGTCAGGATATGCCGGTAAAGGATCTTCGCAGCGGGGGCCAGAAGGTCAGGTACCAGCGCGGAAATGCCGATGATACGGCTTGCCTTCGGACTGACCGGATAGGACTTCACGGCATATGGGATGTCGTTCATAACGAGTGCGGGCATGATACAGATGCCAAAGCCTTCCGCAACCATCGAGATCGTCGAAAGGTCGTCTACGACATGGTAGGCGGAGCGTACGTTTAAGCCGTTGCTGTTAAAGAAATTGGTGATATCCGCGTCGGTCGTTTCCCGTTGTGAGACAAAGCTCTCATCCTGCATTTCTGCGATCGTCATGACATCGCAGTCCTGTTTTTTCTGATATCCGGAAGGAACTACACAAAGAAGCGGATCTTCATAAAGCGGTTCAAATGGCAGATCGCCTGCGCTGGAAGAGGAGAGAAAACCGACATCAACGATGCCGTTTTTGATCCAGTAGGAGACATCGGAATAAGTGCCCTCATAGATTTCCAGCTGTATGCCCGGGTAATCTTTTCCAAAAGAATGAATGATATCAGGGATCCAGTTGGTGCAGACACTCGAAAAGCAGCCGATCTTTACGGTACCCTGCTGGAGTTCGTTGATTCCTTCGATGGCTTGATGCAGATGCTCTTCGCTGCTGAGCACCGCATTGATGTATGGCAGCAGATATTCCCCGTAAGAGGTTAAAGTAATGCCCTTTTTGCTGCGTACAAAAAGAGCATTTCCAAGTTCCTGTTCCATGGAGGAAACGGCATGACTGACAGCAGACGGGGTAAGGGAAAGGAACTGTGCGGCCTTCTGAAAGCTTCCCTGATTTACGACGGTCTGAAAGACCTGATAGGATAGTAGTGTCATAATGCAGTCATTTCCTCATTTTTCTTATTCTTCACATTTATAGAGCAGATGCTCCCAACGCTTGTCGACTTCTTCCTGGAACTGTTCGATCAGGTGCTCGTTTTCTGGCTTGAACAGATGTTTAAAGCGTCCCTGTGCACTTAAGAACTCTTCGATCGGGAGCTTTTTCTTCGGCTTGTAGGTGATGCGCCATTTGCCGTTTTCTACTTCGAACATCGGCCAGTAGCAGGTGTCAACGGCAAGCTTGCAGAGCTTCATCAGATCCTGTGTTTCATAGCGCCATCCGCGTGGGCAGGGAGCCATGATGTTTAAGTAGGCTGCGCCCGGTGTGTAGATTGCTTTTTCTGCCTTTTTATGAAGGTCAGAGAAGTTGCTGATGAAAGTCGTCTGTGCGACATACGGAACATTGTGATCCGCAATGATGCTGGCAATGTCCTTCCGGCACTGGATCTTTCCGTCAGAAGCAGAACCGACCGGTGTAGTCGTTGTGTCTGCGTAAAGCGGTGTTGCGGAGGAACGCTGGATACCGGTGTTCATGTATGCACCGTTGTCGTAGCAGACATAAACCATATCGTGATTACGTTCCATCGCGCCGGAAAGGGACTGGAAACCAATGTCATAGGTTCCGCCGTCGCCGCCGAAGGTGATGAATTTGTAAGTATCGTCGATCCTGCCGCGTTTCTTCAGCGCATGGTAGGCGGTCTCAACGCCTGAAAGCGTGGCGCCAGCGC
>CADBRG010000166.1 GCA_902797015.1 uncultured Lachnospiraceae bacterium | reverse complement strand
TAAGAAGACTCTTCGGGTTGAAGATGTAGACTTATGGATTCGCTTGTATACTGCTGGTTATCGCTGTTGCAACATTCAGGATCCGTTATACCGTATGCGTAATGACAGAAATGCTCTGAAACGCCGGAAGTATCGGTATCGTATCAATTCCACCAGAGTACGGCTGAGAGGATGCCGTCAGCTGAACCTTGGATTCATGTGCTATGTAAAAGCATTCAAACCAATGATCATTGGGTTGGCCCCTGCCGGATTGAGGGCAAAATACAGAAGAATTCGAGGGTATGGGAAAGAAGTAAGATAGTCGGAGATAGAAAATGACCAGAAAAAACCAGATATCTGAAAAACAGTTGAAAGAAAAACCTACACCGGCTTACTTACGTGAAGATTACCCATATCAAGCGGGAGGAGATGCGATAGAGAATCTGGATCTGTTAGAACCTGGCGCGGCTTATGAAATTCAGTGCGGAAAGTGTCAGACAAGTATCAGAAGTCAGGGGAAGAATATAAAAAGACGGTATGAGAGGTTGTGTGTGTCCGGCTGTATCTGCTGCGGGAATAAAGTATTTGTTGTTAAGAGGGTGGATATGAAAATGTAGGAGATACAAATGCAGAAAGTCTTGTTCATGATTCATGATCTCGGCCGCGGCGGAGCAGAGAAGGTTCTTGTAAACCTTGTCAATCATATGGATAACAATACATTTGATATCTCAGTCATTTCTCTTTTTGGCGGTGGGGAACAGGAAAAACGGCTTGCGCCTCAAATCAGACATCGGTCCGTATTTAAGAGAATGATTCCCGGAAACAGTAAGATCATGAAGATCTTTACTCCCGCACAGCTTCACAAGTGGTTCATACGTGAACACTATGATGTGGAGATTGCATATTTGGAGGGGCCGGATTCGCGTATCATTTCAGGCTGTAGGGACAGAAATACCGTTACCGTAAACTGGGTACATGTAGAGCAGAAAACACTTCAGCATGGAGCCAAAAGTTTCAGAAATGAGAAAGAGGCGGAAAAATGCTATAACAGATTCGACCAGACAGTTTGTGTTTCAGAAACAGTTAAAAAGGATTTCACATCGATTTTTCATATAGATCATGATTGTACCGTCTTATATAACACTGTGGAATCAGAAGAGGTGCTGGAAAAATCACGGGAATCGGTGGAAGAGATTACCTCAGATGGCAGTTTTAAAATAATAACGGCAGGGACGCTTAAAGCAGTAAAGGGATTTGACCGTTTGCTTCGAATCATTAGGAAACTGAGAGAAGACGGCTTTAACATCTCCCTTTATATCCTGGGCGAAGGACCGGACCGAGAAAAGCTGGAAAAATATATTGATGAAAACCGTTTGAATGATGTAGTAATGCTTCTTGGATACCAGAGCAATCCTTATAAATTCGTAGCAAAGAGCGATCTCTTTGTGTGTTCCAGTTTCCGGGAAGGTTTCTCCACAGCAGCTACAGAAGCCCTGATCGTCGGCACACCGGTATGTACTACAAAAGTTTCCGGAATGAAAGAAATGCTCGGGAACAACAATGAATGGGGAATGATAACGGATAACAATGAGGAAGCACTGTATAAGGGAATTAAGAAATTTATAGATGATCCGGTTTTATATGCATTCTATAAAGAGAAAGCGGCGGAGCGCGGAACGTATTTCAGCACAAAAAGGACAGTTGAGGCGGTTGAAGAACTGCTGATCCAAATAGGAAAGACCCGAAATACATAAGAATCCAAAAAACAGTATTCGGGAATAATAATCCTTTTTCTTTGCCCATCCAGAGCATCAGCATGGGAATCATTAGAGGAAATAATATGATCACGGTTGTAGTTCCTGTTTACAATATGGCACGCTATCTGAATAGATTTATGGCATCCATTATGGAACAGGATTATCAGGAGTATGAGATCGTTTTAGTAGACGATGGCTCAACGGATAACTCGGGAGAACTCTGCGATCAGTATGCGTATTCTCATTCTAATGTAACAGTTATTCATAAACAGAATGGCGGGTTATCGTCAGCACGGAATGCGGGCATGGATTTAGTCGCAGGCGGTTTTGTCACTTTCCCGGATCCTGACGATTGGGTGGAACCTACTTATCTTAAAACGTTTGCAGAGCTGCAGAAGAAGCATAATGCTGATCTGGTTTGTACAGGATACTATATAGACTATGAGAATCGTACAATAAGCGGAACATCCATCCGCGATGAGATAGTTCTAACAGGAAAAGAAGCGCAGAAAGCACTGCTTTTGCCACCCAGAATAAAAGGATTCGCCTGGAATAAGCTATACAGATGCAGCATCATTAAACAGGAGGATCTGAGATTTCTGGATGATGTAGGAACAACAGAAGACCTGGATTTCGCTTTCCGCTATCTTTCTTTCTGCAGAAAAACCTGTGCAGCATTAGGGAATCATACATATCATTATTATCAGCATGATGGCGCCGTGACTCACAGCAGTTTTTTGGTCAATCATTTCCGCGCTATTCACACATATGAAAAAATAATAGAATCAGAGGAAGATCCTCAGCTGACATCGGCGGCGAAAGCAGAGATATGCAATACGGCAATGAATCTGATCGTTGCATATAGCAAGTCGGGGTATTCGGACGAATCGATATATAGCAGACTTCGAGGTTATATAAAAGAGAATTTACATTATTATCTTAACAGTGATTTATATGGAATCGGGAGAAAAGTGCAAGCCATTATAGCCAGATGTACTCCGCGTTTGTATGCCCGGTTAAAATAAACGAGGCTTTTTATGATCGCAGCGGTAATCGTTACCTTTAATCGAAAAGAATTATTAGACAGGAATATTGAAAAGCTGTTACTCCAAAAGAAACGGGTTGACAGTATTTATATCGTAGATAATTGCTCTACAGATGGCACATATGAATACTTAAAGGAAAAGGGCAGGATCGATTCTGAAGCCTTTCATTATATTAAAACGGAAACGAATATTGGTGGTGCGGGCGGTTTCTACACAGGGGTAAAGGCTGCGTATGAAGATGGGGCCGACTGGGTTTTGTTGATGGATGATGATGGGTTTGCTGCAGACGAGAATACATTTGAAATACTGATGAGTTTTGCGCAAGAAGCATATGACGGCAACAAATATATATTTATGAATGCACTTGTTCAAATGGAAGATTTACTTTCTTTCAAAATAAGGGATATATATACGGTGACGGAAGCGATAAATGCTTCGGAAAACGGAATTATTATGGATGAAGCAAATCCATTTAATGGCACGTTAATCTCCAAAGAGCTCATTGCCAAAATAGGATATCCGAACAAGGATTTTTTTATTAAAGGCGATGAGGTCGACTATAAGCAAAGAGCAAGAGCTGCAGGCGCTTTTATAGGAACGGTTGTTGATTCCAGATATATTCATCCCAGACCGGATACATCAGAGAAAGTGATACTTGGGAAAAAAGTTCCTTTTTTTGTGGAAGCACCATGGAAGGAATACTATGCTGCCAGGAACTTCACATATATGTATAAGAGAAACGGCCAGTATAAAGCGATATTGTTTGAATTGATTCTGGTAAAGTTTCTTGCAATAATGTCATCAGACTGTCCGAAACTAAAGACGATCAGAATGATGTTTAAAGGGATCAAAGATGGATTCTCCGGGAAGTTGGGCGCGATTGTGAAGCCATGAATGGGGTAAGACGTGAAAAAAGAACGAATTCAAAGTGTTGATCTGATTAAGATAATTGCCTGTGCGCTTGTGGTTGGAGTGCATACTTTAAGACCTGGGCGAGGTAGCGCGTGCTGGATCATTTTTCATCTTTGTTCCATTGCTATTCCTTTATTCTTTTTGTGTAACGGGTATACGATGTTTCTTAAAAAAGAAATATCATATCAATATATCATGAAGAAGATTTGTAAGATTCTTATGATTTGCTTTGTATGGGAACTTTTATATACAGCAGCCTGGTATGTAAGATATAGAGAACTCCGGAACTTCCTTGCAAGTTATTTGCTGGATTTCCTGCATAAAGGTGTGTTTTTTCATTTCTGGTTTTTTGGTGCATTGATTTTAATCTATCTGGTTTTACCTTTGATTAGGAGATTTGCTGCAGATCACTTGACTTCATATATAAGATTAGTATTATGTTTGGGAATAATACTTGTGCTTCTCGACATAAGTATGCTGGTAATGAATAACCAGTATCTAATGGTTGTTCCTACTAGTTTAAGGATATGGAACTGGCTGTTTTTCAGTATGATGGGAGGACTATTGCAAATAAAGCAGGCAGATATCAGCAGCAGATTGAAAGCAATCCGTACCCCTTTTAAGATAATTACAGTTTTCATATCGTTGTTGATCATGCTGATGTGGATGATGATTATAAAGGAGTATATAGGGCTTGATGTTTCGGGAAGCAGCGCGTATTCATGCTTGTTTGTTATAGGCGCAGCCGTTGCTGTGTTTATGGTTCTTAGTTCTGCTACAGTGCAATCAAAGTGGATAGGAATCATATCCGGGTGGACGCTGGGAGTATATATCATTCATCCGTTTGTGCTCTCTGTTTTTGCAGAATATCATCCTTCTTTTGTAAGCGGAGGCTCTTTAGAAAATATATTGTTCTGGATTTTGACATTACTATCCAGCGCGCTGATTGTATTTGTTATGAAAAGAATCCCGTTGATTAGAGTATTAGTTGAGTTATAACTGAAGGGTAATGTTACGATGTAACTGTATATCTGCCATATTCAGTGAATGATGGCATGTGATACAATATTTCAAACAAGGCAGGGGTCTTACAGGGGAAATACTATACCGGGGGAAGAATGATTGAACAAATTGATTTCCGTTATAATTCCGATTTATAATACAGAACAATATCTGCCTAAATGTCTGGATTCACTCTTATCTCAGGATTACCCATATTTTGAGGTTCTGTTGATCAATGACGGCTCCACGGATAATAGTGAAGCCGTTTGCAGAACATACGTGAATCAGGATAAGAGATTCCGATACTGCCATTTGGAGAACTCCGGACCTTCAAAAGCCAGAAACTACGGGCTCGGGAAAGCAGAAGGGGAATATGTTCTTTTCCTTGATTCAGATGATTACCTCCATAAAGACGCACTTGGCAGTTTAGTCGCGATTATAAAAGATTCCGATCTGGCTGCGGCAGCCTATCAACGGGTTGAAGAAGATGAAGGTTTATGCAAAAAGCAATTTTCGGCGCCGGAAGGAATGCTGACGCAAAAGGAGATGCTGCATTTTCTTTTATATGAGCAGAAATACGGATTTTTAGGATATATCTATCCAAAGCTTTATAAAAGGAGTATTATTTCCGAAGCTGGGATTCGTTTTGATGAAACGCTGAAGCATAATGAAGATCGACTGTTTTTTACGGAATATGTTCTTCACAGCAACAGCTTCATTTGGATAAACAAGCCCGTTTATTGTTATCGCCAAAGGGATAACAGCCTGGTGCATAGTGTCAGACCGGACAATTTCAGTGAGGAGTGTCTCCATGAGCTGCTTGGCTTTGAGAAGATGAAGAAGCTGTTTCAAAAAGATTATCGTGAAGAATGGTACCGTACAAGCCGGTTGATTTTTGAAAAATCATTGTATTGGTATCGCATCATTCCGTCAGCGGAGAAAGCTGCAGCAGATAAAAACAAAAAGATGCTGAATGAAAATACACGGATCTGTTTATCGGATCCGAATCAGACGGGAAAAGAAAGACTCAAAGTATTGGCACATTGGGTTCTGAAAAGGTGACCATATGGCAAACAGAAACATGGTTGAATTGGTGAAGTCGACGCACTTTTATCAACGATATTACTGTGGAAAATATTATCAGAGTAATGAAAGCAAGGCGGATCGGAACATATCGTTTCGAAAAGCTTTCTTTCAGGTCCGTCCGGCATATTACAGCAGAAGAGAAAAAGACTTTGCGGTAAAGAGAATCAAAAAGGTTTTTGCTCATGCAGACATGGAAGCGGATCATCATTCCGTTTTTTACTATTCTCTGGATGAGAAAAGCATGGTGTTGTATCGCGATTCTGTGATTGGTAACGCACCGGTTGACTACTCGTTGATTACGCAGGGATCGCTTGCGGGTCTGAAGAATCAGGCAGCAAAATATGATAATATCATAACGCGGCAGAATCTTAAGCTGATTGAGATAATTGAAAACCAGATCGACCGTATCGTAAGTAAGATCAATGATCAGCGGATTGCAGCTGCGCTGACCGGTCTGAAAGACCGTCCTGCCGCTGATTTGTTTGAAGCATTACAAAGAATTCTTTTTATCAACCAGATATTGTGGCAGACCGGGCATAAACTGCTTGGATTAGGAAGACTGGATAAGATTCTTGACGTATATGAAGCGGACGATGAGGCAGAGGAGCTCCTTTCTCAGTTTATGATCGCGCTGCATTCTCACTATGTGTTCAAAAGCAACACGCTGGTTGGGGATACCGGGCAGATCATAGTATTGGGCGGGCTTGAAAAAAACGGTATGTATTTTAGCAACCGGTATACGGAACTTTTCATGCATTGCCTCGCGGAATTGCATCTTCCCGATCCGAAAATTCTCCTTAGAGTGTCGAAAATAATGCCGCAGCATCTTTTGACCATTGCGACAGACAGTATTGCTACGGGCTTAGGCTGTCCGCTGTTATCCAATGATGACGTCATTATTCCGCTATTAATGGATTTCGGCTACAGCGAAGAAGACGCGTATAACTATGGCGTTTCTGCTTGCTGGGAACCTTTGTCCATTGGGAACTCTTTGGAACAGAACAATTTATTTAATATTCAGTTTGCGCAGGTATTGCTCAATGCGTTGACAGATGAACACTTTATCAGTGCCGGAGCCTTCGATGACTTACTGAATTTATACATGGCCAAATTGCGAACGCATATTCAGGAGATCGAAGATAAACTGAATACGGTCTTATGGGAAAAAGACCCACTGTTCACCTTGTTTACTGACGGTTGTCTGGAAAGCGGAAAGGATATTTCAGAGGGCGGCGCGGTTTATTCCGACTATGGGCTTTTATCTGTTGGCCTGGCAACCTGTGTGAATTCGCTGATCAATATTAAGCATTTTGTGTTTGATCAGAGACTAGTAAAAAAAGAAGAACTAATTAATTGTTTAAAAAGTAATTATGAGGGCTTTCCGCATTTTGAAAAGCTGTTTTCTCAAAACACCGAAAAATTTGGAAAAGACGATGAACTGGCAGTTTCTTTAACTCAGCAGATTATCAGTACGGTCAGTGAAGAGCTGAGTCAGTACAGTAACCGTTTCGGCGGAAAAACCAAATTTGGTCTGAGCTCGCCGGATTATATCAATTACGGGCTTAAAACCGGTGCCACCCCGGATGGAAGAAAGAAAGGGGATCCGTTTGCTACGCATATTTCATGCGATGGGAATAATGCCCTGTTGGATGTTGTACATTTTGCCTGCGGCCTTCATTTCGACGCGCTGAGCTGTAATGGCAATGTAGTGGATTCGGTTATTCAGCCAGCGGTTATTCGTGATAAGGAAAAGTTCCTGGATTATATCATGGGATGCATAAGAAGCGGCGTGTTTCAAACCCAGTTTAACATACTTTCTTATGAACAGCTCGTTGACGCAAAACAGAACCCCGGGAAGTATCCCGGTTTGATCGTCCGGGTCTGGGGATTCAGTGCGTATTTCAATGATCTGCCGGATGATTACAAGGACACATTGATTAAACGCGCAAAAATGGCAGAGGATGGCAGAATGTGATGGAGACGTTATTAGTTTCAAATATAGTACGCTATGCCATTCACGATGGGGACGGACTTCGAACGACGGTTTTCCTGAAGGGATGCACACTTCATTGCCCGTGGTGCGCCAATCCCGAAACCATTTCCGCATACAACCAATACTGGTTTGATTCGGAAAAATGTGTGGGAAATCAGGGGGGCTGTCCTTTTCATGAGAATTGCAGCAGAGATGCCGCTGTCGGGCTTGCCGGGAAGAGGACAGGATGCTTTGATTCTTGTCCTATGGGAGCGGTCAGTCAGGTCGCGAAGGATTATACTCCGGAGGAGCTGTTCGCGGAAATAATAAAAGACCGTCTTTATTGGGGGAACGATGGAGGGGTAACGTTTTCAGGGGGCGAGCCGGTTTTGCAGATCGTGCCGCTTCTGCCGTTAATGAAAATGCTGAAAGATGCTCTGGTGAACATTGCATTTGAAACAGCAGGAAATGTTCCGGCCTCAGACTTTGAGCAAATGTTAAAGTGTGCGGATTTTGTATATCTGGATATCAAAAATATTGTTCCGGAGAAAGCAGGCAAGCTTAACGGACTTGATGTAAAGCTTTATGAAACGAATTTATCCAACCTGTCAGGATCAGGCGTTCCGTTTTGCCTTCGTCTGCCGCTGATCCGTCCATACACTCTTTGCAGTGAAAATATTGACAGGATTTGTCAATTGGTTAAAACGCTGAACCACCCAGATGTTGAAATTTTCGCATGTCATGCCCTGGGAGATATTAAACGAAAGTGGCTGGGGCTGGAGAAGACGACGGTAATGGATATTACGGATACGGATTTGAAAATGGTAGAAGGCCTCCTCAAAGAAGCAGGCGCAAAGGTGAGAACATTAAGTAAAGGTTAGTATATGAATAAACTTGTTTCTGTGGTGATACCGGTATATAAGGTTGAGGACTATTTGGATCGTTGTGTTCAAAGTATCGTATCACAGACATATGAAAACCTTGAAATCAT
Source organism: uncultured Lachnospiraceae bacterium (assembly GCA_902797015.1). Classification (GTDB taxonomy): domain Bacteria; phylum Bacillota; class Clostridia; order Lachnospirales; family Lachnospiraceae; genus SY8519. The sequence continues at coordinate 2,396 of CADBRG010000166.1, read as the reverse complement.
ACTTGTGGATGATGGCTCTCCTGATTCCTGCCCTGAAAAGTGCGACCGCTGGATGGGAAAAGACAGTCGGATCCAGGTGATCCATAAACAGAATGGCGGATTATCAGATGCCAGAAATTGCGGAATCCAGCTGGCTTCCGGAGAATTTATATGTTTTGTAGACAGTGATGACTATGTTTTCGCCACTATGATCGAAGATATGGTGGCAGAAGCAGAAAAAGAGAATGTCAAACTGGTCCTTTGTAATCTTATCCCTGTAAATGAATCTGGAGAGAGAGAGTATGCAAAAGAGCAGAGTCCGATAAAGGACGAGATTTTGACTGCACAGGAAGTATTTCCGCGGCTTTATCAAAAACTGAATTGGTATTATATTGTTGCCTGGAACAAGTTATATCATCGGGACCTTTTTGAAACAATCAAGTTTCCCATCGGAAAAATACATGAGGATGAATATATCATTTCTCAAATATTATGGGCTGCCGGAAAAGTGGCCTGTATTTCAAAAGAAGAGTACATATATTCATATAAAAGACAGGGGGCAATTACAGCGGGGAAACAGAAAGAAAGGTATTCCTTTATTTTTGAAGCGATGTATGAAAGATGCCTTTTTTACAGGCAGGCAGGACTTTTAAAAGAGGCTGATCTTACAAGAAAAAAGTACTTTGACACGATAGAGAAAGTGTGCTGTGAAATTCCGGAGATGGGCGGATTGTCAAAGGAAGAATGGCATACGGTTAAAACGCAGTATCAGAAGCTTAAGAAATCACGCATGGAAATGGTTCAATGGATCCTGTTTCTATTGAACCCGAGGCTGGAATATTTTATTTCACGAGACTTGAGAAAGATGATAAAAAATGGCAAGTGAGCTGAGAGAAATACAGTTAACAGAGTTAAGTATGCTCAAAGACGTGGCTGCTTTTTGTGATAAAAACGACATTCATTATTATCTATCTTCAGGCTCTCTTCTCGGTGCTGCCAGACATGCCGGGTTTATTCCATGGGATGATGATATAGACATTTGCATGGATGCAAAGGATTATCGACAATTCGTAAAAAGAGGAATCAATGGAGAATTAGGGGAAAAGTATTTTGTTCAGAATTTCAGAACAGACAGAAAATTCTTTTATCCCTGGACCCAGTTAAGACTGAACGGAACAACATCCGTCCCTCGTGACATGCTGCATTGTGATATTCATTACGGGATATGCATGGATATCTTTGTGATCTCTCAGTATCCGAAAGGAAAGATACGAAAATGGCTGCAGAGAGTATCAACGTCTGTAATGAACATTCTGATTGAAAAATACTGGTACCGATATAAGAATCTTCCAATGACAACAAAAAGAAAAATACTGACTTCTGTCGTTCCGGAGGTATTACGAGTTCCGTTGTTACGTCTTTGCGAGTATTTTGCATATGTCGAAATAAAGGACGGAAAAGAATGCTTTAATATGGACAGAATGGACTTGAAGAATCCGCTCTCTTACCCAGTTGAGATTATGGATAAAAAACGGAGAACAAAGATTCATTTTGAAGATGATGAATTCTGGACATTCGGTGCCTGGGAAAGATATCTTGAAATCGTATACGGTGATTGGAAAAAGCTGCCTCCTGTAGATCAGCGGGGAGGACACGGTGATATTATTTTTGATGTACATAGAGACTATAAAGAATACCAAAAGGAGCTCCCCTGATTGAAACGATGGCATAAAAAAGTACCGGTAGCACCGGTGATGAAGAACAGGAGAAACCACATCACAAATCTTATGAATTCAGATTATTAGACGGAGCATCAGGTTATGAACGAAAATATACAGTTCAAAACAGAAATCTCATCAGAGCACAGGCTGCTCGATTTGCATATAAAAGAGACATTTGCGTACAGAGATCTTATCTTTCTGTTTGTAAAGAGAGATTTTACTGCTCTGTATAAGCAGACAATTCTGGGGCCACTTTGGGCAATAATACAGCCTTTACTGACTACTGTTGTATTTACGATAATTTTCGGCAATTTGGCAAAACTCACTACGGCCGATGTGGCTGGAGATTTTGTTATACCAGGATTCTTATTTTATATGAGCGGGAATATCTGCTGGGCTTATTTTTCGGGTACACTTCACAACGTTTCAAACACTTTTATTTCGAATCGTGCGACAATGGGAAAAGTGTACTATCCCCGCTTAGTATCACCTATTTCCACAGCGTTTTCACACCTTATTTCATTTTGCATTCAGTTTATCATGTTGCTGTGTTTCTGGCTTTATTATGTGATCAGAGGAGGAACAAGCATTCAGATAACGCCAATGCTTTTGTTTATACCGTTATGCATTATCCAGATGATCATTCTGGCGACGGGGTTCGGCATCATTATATCTTCTATGACTACAAAATATCGT
>CADBRG010000165.1 GCA_902797015.1 uncultured Lachnospiraceae bacterium | reverse complement strand
GCTTTTGCGCTGTGTGCGTATAAATCTGATAATAACCAAACAGGATTCCGCTCATCAGCGCAATCGGCAGGATTATGATAATGCAAACAGAAATTACCAGACGGGTTTTTAGTTTCACTGTTATTTACTCCATGCTCTTTGTCTGTTTTTGGTGTTCAACCCACATGTATATTATCTCATAAATGTGACCATTCCATGTAGGTGATTATAACATAGAACAGAAATGCATAAAAATTAAAATTTTATGATTGCCTGGAATAGGAAAACAAGATATAGTTTAGATATGTCTATTCTATATATCATATCATTCTGAAAGGAGATGATCTCTACGCTTCATCCACTCATTTCCAGGGAATCAGCATCTTTGGATTCCAGAATCTCCGATTTGCAGAAGCAGATTGCAAAGCTTCCTGACGGCCATCTTTTGATTTTGAAAAATGGCAAATATAGAAGATTCGCACATTTTCACAACGGTATCCGAACTTATATTTCGAAGAACGATCAACAGTTCATCAAACTACTGCTAAAAAAGAAATATCTATCAGCTCTTTTGAAAGATTCCATTCAAGAACAACAAGCACTTCAGTCTTATCTTGACTATTATCAGAACTATTCTTCTAATGTTTCTCAGATTCTTGACGATCCCGTTTTACATGATATCTTAAGCAACTATTTACCTTCTCCTTCGAATGAATTGGAGGAATGGGCTTACAGTTCCTTTGAATCCAATCCCTATCATCCGGAACAGTTACGTCATCCATGCCTTTCCGGAAATAAGGTCAGATCCAAATCTGAAGTGTTTATTGACCAGGCACTGTTTTTACATGGCATCCCTTTTCGCTATGAGTGTGCCCTGGTCCTTGATTCATGCACAATTTATCCGGACTTTACAATCCGGCATCCGCAAACTGGTCGTACATATTACTGGGAGCACTTTGGCCTGATGGACAATCCTGAATATGCAAGAAAGGCTTTCCAGAAGATGCAGATCTATAATGAGAATGGCATTCTTCCATCCGACCAGCTGATCATGACATTTGAGAATCAGGAGAAACCGCTCAGCAACGAGAAAGTAGAAGCCGTGATTGCAGATTATTTTTTCTAGGTCTTGGGATTTGCTCTCTGGCCGGCAGACTTTTGGCGATTTCAACGTCATTCTAGCTTGTTTTGTTCCAAACTCTACCTGTTTTGGAACTTTGATAGCCTCTTTCTGCTTGTTGAGTTCCAATCCGGCCTCGAAACTGCTGATTTTGCCTCTCAAAACTTGCTTTTTGGAACTTTTAGCGTCATTCTAGCTTGTTGGGTTCCAAATAGCAGCAATCACCACGTATATCAGCCATGCCGACCGGTTCCAGAAGACTAAACACAAAAAAACGGCCGCCTCTGTTTCCAGAGACGGCCGTCTGTTAAAACAACAATATCAGATCCTACAGATATTTCTTCAGATCTTCTACTTTATCAAGTGCTTCCCACGGAAGATCTACATCGGTACGTCCGAAGTGTCCGTAAGCAGCTGTTGCGCGGTAGATCGGGCGACGAAGGTCAAGCATCTTGATGATGCCTGCCGGACGAAGATCAAAGTTCTCACGAACGATCTCGCCGAGTTTTTCGTTGGAAACCTTGCCGGTTCCGAAGGAATCTACCATGATGGATGTCGGCTGTGCAACACCGATCGCATAGGAAAGCTGGATCTCGCAACGGTCAGCCAGACCTGCTGCTACCAGGTTCTTAGCAACGTAACGAGCTGCGTATGCTGCAGAACGGTCAACCTTTGTGCAGTCCTTACCGGAGAATGCGCCGCCACCGTGACGAGCGAATCCGCCGTAGGTGTCAACGATGATCTTACGACCTGTCAGACCTGCATCACCGTGCGGTCCGCCGATTACGAAACGGCCGGTCGGGTTGATGAAGAACTTGGTCTGATCATCGATCATCTCTGCCGGAAGAACCTCATCGAATACATACTTTTTGATATCCTCGTGGATCTGCTCCTGTGTTACATCAGAGTCATGCTGTGTGGAAAGAACAACAGCTTCAAGACGCTTCGGTGTGCCTTCCTCATCATACTCTACAGAAACCTGAGTCTTTCCGTCCGGACGAAGGTAATCCAGTGTACCGTCCTTACGAACTTCTGTCAGGCGCAGTGCCAGACGATGTGCCAGGCTGATCGGATACGGCATAAATTCCGGTGTCTCGTTTGTCGCATAACCGAACATCATACCCTGATCGCCGGCGCCGATTGCTTCGAGCTCCTCATCTGTCATCTGGTTCTCTCTTGCCTCAAGCGCTTTGTCAACGCCCATTGCGATATCCGGAGACTGATTATCCAGCGCTACCATAACTGCGCAGGTGTTTCCGTCAAATCCGGTTGCAGCATCATCATAACCGATGCCGTTAACTGTCTCGCGAACGATTGTCGGGATGTCGAGCTGTGCCTTTGTAGTGATCTCACCTGTGACCATAACAAAGCCTGTACATGTGGTTGACTCGCAAGCCACACGGCTCATCGGATCCTGTGCGATGCAGGCATCCAGGATCGCGTCAGAAATCGCATCGCAGACTTTGTCCGGATGTCCTTCAGTAACAGATTCAGAAGTAAATAATAATTTTTCCATGTTCTCCTTACCCTATACGGGCCCTTTCTATCTTTTGTCTTTCTGGGAACCGCCAAAACTGGCATATCTTTTATGAAATCATCAGTTTGAATTTCTGGATTTCTTTTTCAGAACTTACCTTTTTGATCAGCCCGCCAAGGGAGGCAAGCTTCTCTTCAAAACGCTCATATCCGCGTTCAATATAATAAATGTCATCAACGATCGTAATGCCTTCTGCTGCCAGACCTGCGATGACAAGCGCTGCGCCTGCACGAAGATCCGGTGCGCTGACTCTTGCGCCGGAATATTTCTCGACACCATTGATGATCGCGATATTGCTTTCTACCTTAATATTGGCACCCATCTTATTGAGCTCATCCACATATTTGAAACGATTTTCAAAAATGCTCTCAGTGATGGTACTCGTTCCGTGTGCGATACCGAGAACAACACCCATCTGCGGCTGCATATCCGTCGGGAATCCCGGGTAAGCCAATGTTGTAACCTGCGTATGACGAAGCGGATTCTTCGCAATGACACGAACCGCGTCATCATATTCCTTTAATTCACATCCGACCTCGATCAGTTTCGCCGATGTCGCCTCCAGATGCTTCGGAATGACATTCTTCACCAGAACATCACCATGTGTCGCTGCTGCGGCATACATATAGGTTCCGGCTTCGATCTGATCGGAAATGATCGTATAGTCTGTCTTATACAGCTTTTGTACACCCTGAATACGGATCACATCCGTACCGGCACCGCGGATGCTTGCACCCATGCGGTTCAACAGGTTCGCTACATCAACGACATGCGGCTCTTTTGCGGCATTTTCAATGATCGTCCGGCCTTCTGCCAGAGCAGCTGCCATCATGATATTGATCGTCGCACCAACGGAAACCTTATCCAAGTAAATGTGTGTCCCCTTCAGATGCTCCGCCTTCGCGATCACCTGTCCGTGGGCAATATCCACCTGTACGCCAAGTGCACGGAATCCCTTCAGATGCAGATCGATCGGTCTTGCGCCAATCGCGCATCCGCCCGGCAATGCAACCTGTGCTTCCTTATATTTACCGATCAGCGCACCCAGCAGATAATAGGACGCTCTGATCTTTCTGATGTATTCGTCATCCACATTAACAGTGTTGATATACTTACCGTTAATGCGAACCGTATGTCTGTCCGGACGTTCTACGATCGCACCGATGTGCTCGATCGCTTTTAACATGACATTAATATCACGTACGTCAGGCAGATTTTCTATCGTAACGGTCTCGTCCGCCATAACAGCAGCCGCAATGATCGCAAGCGCCGCATTCTTTGCGCCGCCGATCTCGACTTCACCTGTCAATGGCGTCCCACCTTTGATTACATATTGATCCATATATATCTCACCCCATATTATGGTTCGAAGAACATAACGTCATATTATAAAAATGAATTCAGACATTTGTCAAGTATCCTGCCTACGAAAACGCCGTTTTGTTAAGAAAGCACAATCGTTTCCTTACAATCAGATAAAAATAGGCGAATTACGTCAAAAACATCTCCGTCCTGTTTTTGCCGTTGATATAAAAATGCCGGTTGATCCTTGTCTGCCTGGAAACGAACCCTGCGATTCCACTTCGCAAGCAGATTCGGGATCCTGGCGGGATCGACATCTGCCTGTCCGTACATCACAAAACGAATCTCGTTTTTTTGTTCCTTGATCTCTGTAAACCAGGCATCATGCGCAAGTGCTTTCAGCATGGCTGCTGCCAAAAGGCGTTGCACAGGTTTCGGCGGCTCTCCGAACCGGTCGATCAGCTCATCAAGCATCTCATCACGGTCTTCTTCATTGGTGATCGCCGCGATCCGCTTATAGATATCCAACTTCTGGAACTCATCCGGAATATAAGTCGCAGGGATGTAAGCATCCTGGTTCAGATCCAGTGTCGTCTCGAAATCAGGCAGCGTCTTTTCACCCTTGGCTTCCTGCACTGCTTCATGCAGCATCTTACAATAAAGATCATATCCAACCGCTTCCATATGACCACTCTGCGCTTCGCCCAGGATATTTCCTGCTCCGCGGATCTCAAGATCCTTCATTGCGATCCGGAAGCCGCTGCCAAGTTCGGAAAAGTCCCGGATCGCAGCAAGACGCTTCTCAGCAACTTCCCGCAAAATCTTTCCGCGCCGATACATCAGAAATGCATAGGCGGTCCTGTTGGAACGTCCGATCCTTCCCCGCAGCTGATACAGCTGTGAGAGTCCCATATTGTCTGCGTCATGAATGATCATCGTATTGGCATTGGCAATGTCGAGTCCCGTCTCGATGATGGTCGTACTGACCAGGATATCGATCTCGCCGTTGATGAAATCGATCATAATCTGCTCGAGCTGCCGCTCCGGCATCTGTCCGTGTGCGAAAGCCACTTCCGCATCCGGCAGAAGCTTTGCGATCCTGCCGGCCATTTCCGCGATCTGATTCACTCTGTTAAATACGTAAAAGACCTGACCGCCGCGGTTTAACTCTCTCCTGGCAACTTCTCTGACCATTTCTTCATTATATTCCATAATGTAGGTCTGCACAGGGAAGCGGTCTTCCGGCGGTTCTTCCAAGACACTCATATCCCGAATCCCGACCAGACTCATATGCAGTGTCCGCGGAATCGGTGTCGCAGTCAGTG
>CADBRG010000164.1 GCA_902797015.1 uncultured Lachnospiraceae bacterium | reverse complement strand
TTGATTTCCCCGGAATTTTGTCTATTCTTATGCGGTGTTCGTATAATCGATTTTCAATTATTTTTTAAAAGTATTTGATGTCAACGGTTTTTTGCCCGAAATGCCTTTTAGTCTATACTGTTTTGGTATATTGTGAACAAAATACAAATAGAATATAGACTTATTATTGACTTTTTTGTTTAAAACAATTAATATTTGTTTATCATTTTAAGTGTAACGATTTTCACTTTTTTTAAAAGGATATTTGCATTTGAGATGCTCCAAAAGCTCGTGATTGATCCCGTTTGACAGGTTGCCGGTCAAAGCACCGGCAAGATGTTTTGCGGTTTTTGTCAAGGCTCAAAAAACTAACAGGAGGGATTGTAGTGGAATGAGTGATTCTGAATATCGTGTAGAAATGCACGGCATAGTCAAGAACTTCGGCGGTGTTAAAGCTCTTAACAATGCCGAACTGTGTCTCCGGCCCGGTGAGATCCACGCGCTTATCGGCGAGAACGGTGCCGGAAAATCCACGCTGATCAGAGTTCTGTCCGGTGTTCATCCCTGCGATGCAGGCGAGGTGAAGCTGGAAGGAAAGCCGGTTCATTTCAAGAACCCGGCAGAAGGTATCAAGGCTGGTATCTCCGTTATTTATCAGGAGTTCGCCCTTGTACCGCATCTGACAGTTATGGAAAACGTGCTTCTGGATGACTTCCGAAGCGGAGCCACTGTTAACTGGGCTGCCATGCGTAAGAAAGCGCAGGATTTCCTTCAGAGTGTCGGCTTTGATAATATCAATGTTGATGCCAAGGTGTACACCCTGTCGGTAGCTTATCAGCAGGTCGTAGAAATCTGTAAGGCTCTCACAAGGAACGCTTCTGTTCTTGTACTGGATGAGCCGACCGCCGTTATGACGGACAAAGAAGTCAAGCAGCTTTTCAGACTTCTTCGTGATCTTAAAGCAAAAGGCGTTTCCATTCTTTACGTATCGCACAGACTTGAAGAAATCTTTGAAATCTGCGATATGATCACGGTAATGCGAGACGGTTCTTATGTTAAGACCGTAAAAACAAGCGATATCACCCAGAAAGATCTTGCTTCACTCATGGTCGGCCGAGACATGAGCAATTTCTTCCCGCCGCGTAATCACAATATCGGTGAGGAAGTTCTGCGTGCCGAACATATTAAAGCCGGGATCATGGTCAAGGATATTTCCTTTAATGTCCGTAAGGGTGAGATCGTCGGCCTTTCAGGACTCGTAGGCGCAGGCCGTACCGAGTGCGTGCGAGCGATGCTTGGTGTAGATCCGATCGAAAGCGGAAAAGTCATTTACAATGGCAAAGAGATCAAGATCAAGAACATCAAAGACGCGTATAAAAAAGGCATCGCGCTTCTTTCTGAAGACAGAAAGCGGGCAGGTGTTCTCTTAAGACGTCCGATTTATCAGAACATCACGATTTCTGCGCTGGATAAGATCACCAAAATGGGATTCGTGCTCGCTCCGAAGGAGACTCCTCTGGTCAATAAGTATGTCGACGGTATTTCCATTAAGGTAGGCAGCGTTAAGGATAACGTAAACAGTCTTTCCGGTGGTAACCAGCAGAAGGTCGCTCTGGCTAAGATCCTTGCTACGGATTCCAAGGTGCTGATCCTGGATGAGCCGACCCGAGGTGTAGACGTAGGTGCCAAGATCGAGATATTCAATATCATCAACGGCCTTGTGGAACAGGGTTACGCGGTGGTCATGATATCCTCCGAAATGGCAGAGATCATCGGCATGTGCGACAGAGCCTTCGTTATATATGAAGGCGAGAACAGAGCCGAGCTGCAGCATGACGAACTTACCGAAGAAAACATCATTCAGTACCAGATGGGTGTTAAATAAAACGAGGGAAAAGGAGTATAAAAAGATGGCTGAAAATAAAAACGCAGCAAAGGAAATGATCGGTGGGCATAAAATGACCTTCAAATCATTCCTCTTGAACTACAATGCAGTGGTTATTCTTATTGCGCTTGTTATTGTCGCATGTATCATTTCACCGCTGTTCGCAACACCTCAGAATATCAATACGATCCTGAAACAGCAGTCGATCTACCTGGTCATCTCCATGGGTATGCTGATGGTCATCATTACCGCAGGCATCGACCTTGCAGCTGCCGGTACGGTCGCTCTTGCAAGTATCATTATGGTCATTGCGGCTAATCAGGGCCTGAACACATTTGTTTGTATCCTGCTTGCCGTTGCTATCGGCGCTGTTGTTGGTCTTTTCAACGGATTCTTCATCGCGAAAATGAAGATGCCGGCATTCATCGTTACGCTGGCCCTGACCTATATCGCACAGGGTATCGCGTTCATGCTGACGAACGGTAATACGCTGCTTATCAGCAAGGATTATCCGATCTATCAGGATCTTGTTAATCCCGGATTCGCTACGATCGCGTTCATTAATATCGGCGAAGACGCACTGCTTCCTCTTATGGCGATCTTTGCGATAGCGATCATTGTTATCTTCTTCATCATCATGAAATACACGAAGTTCGGACGTCTTGTATACGCCGTAGGTTCCAACGAGACAGCCGTACAGATGGCAGGTATCAACTCCCGTGCAGTTATCTTCAAGGTATGGCTCCTTCACGGCATCCTCTGCGGTATCGCTGCATTCATGATCACTGCAAGGACAGGTAACGCTACAGCTCTTACCGCCAGCGGTGACTATGCGCTGAGTACCGTTGCAGCCGTTGTTATCGGCGGCGCGTCCCTGGCAGGCGGCGAAGGCTCCGTTCCGATGACCGTCGTCGGTGTGTTCGTTATCGCTATTATCGGTAACATCATGAACCTCATCGGACTGGCATCCTATCCGCAGATGATCGTTAAGGGCGCTGTTATCATCTTCGCTGTTATCCTTAAGAGCGTAAGCAGCAAGGCACATGAATAATTAATTCCGAAAAAAAGCTAAAGGCTTTTTTATAGAAATGAAATTTTAAAGCTTTTCTAAGGAGGAAAAAAATGAAAGCAAAAAAATTCTTAGCACTCGCAATTGCAGGCGCTTTGGCTGTTTCCATGTTCGCAGCTTGCGGCGGCGGAAATAGCGCAGCACCGGCAGCATCATCAGCATCATCAGCATCATCTTCTGCAGCGAAAGAAGCTGAAGCAGCAGTAGAAGAAGCTGCAACAGAAGCTGTAGCGGAAGAAGTAGCTGAAGCAGCAGTAGAAGAAGCTGCAACAGAAGCAGCAGTAGAAGATGCCACAGCAGAAGCAGCAGCTGCTGCTGAAGGATTTACTCCCGCAGCTGTTCCGGCAGTTCCGGATCTTGGTGGAAAGACTTCCAATGAATGGCTCCTTGACGTCATGAAGACAGACTCCGTACCGCTTTCCGGTATCCAGGCTGACCATCAGGAACATCGTGATGGCATCTACAAAGGACTTGACAAAGTAGATCTTGATGATACAGATATCAAGATTGCTTTCCTTGGCGCTTCCGCAGGAACGATCTTCTTCACAACAATGCAGGACTATGCTAAGCAGCTTTGCGATGAGTATGGTTTCAAAATGGATCTTTTCGATGCTAACTTCGACCTGAACCAGCAGATGCAGCAGTATGACTCAGTTCTTAGCGGCGACTATGACTGGATCCTCTGCAACGCAGTAGACATTCACGCTCTTTCCGAGTATTATTCAAAATCCGCTGAAAAGGGCATCCCCGTATTCGTAAACGGACCGACAGCTGCTCATGATGACTATCAGATCATCACCACCTGCCTTGCAGGTTCCTGGATGGCTGGTTTCGGCGTTGGACAGTATGTATGCGAACAGCTTTGGGGACAGTATCCGGAAGGACTTAAATGGGGAACACTCATTGACAAACTCGGTGATGCTGACTCCGAATCCCGTCCGAACGGATTCATCGCCGGCTACCTTTACAAGTATGCTGAACTCGCAGGAACTCCTTATGATTCAGAGTATGACGCAGGCGTTATCGCTTACAACACATGGGTTGAAGCTCGTTCAAACGGCTCTGCTTCCATCCCCGGAATCATGGACCTTGTAGGTTATGTAACAGCTAACAACATCGCTACCTCCGCTGCTGCTCCGGCTGCTGCTGAGCTTCTTACCGCTCATCCGGATATGGATCTTGCATTCTGCGAGACCGACTCCTTCAGCTCCGCTATCGTAACAGAGATCCAGCAGAGAGGCCTTGTTCCCGGTGAAGACATCCTTGTAGCTTATGGTGCTGACGGTACAGGCGAAATCTGCCAGCTCATCAAGGAAGGCCTTGTAATGGCTATCGGCACGAACGTACCGTATGCATATGTTCAGGGTATCTTTGACATGATCAAGGGCGTTTATGATGGCACTGTTACCATTGACGATGCTAATGACATTGTTGCGAACGCTTACCTTCCGACCTATGTTGTATCTCAGGAGAATATCGATGATGTCTGGACCGAAGGACAGCCCTACGCTGACGGCGCTACCGGCTACAAGATCGAGACAGTTACCGAGTTCAACAAGAGGAACGGAACTGAATAATTCTTAAGCTTTAATTTCAGAACCTTATGATCCACAAGGGTCATAAACAGGACCGGTGCCCGGCTTTCGGGCACCGGTTTGTTGACTTAATAAATACGATAAACTATAATTTTTCTCATAGAAAACCTGGTGTGGATCATAATAAAAACGGAGGTGGTAATGGAATGAAAACAAAGATATTGGGCTGCTGCGGACGTTATATTCAGGGCTACGGTGAACTCGAAAGGCTTCAGAAACATATCGGCTGGATGGGAGATAGGTATTTATGCGTAGCCAGCAAGAATCGTCTTCGCGATCTCAAAGATATTATTACGAATTCTATGGAAGGCAAGGAAGTCGTATTCCACCAGTTCGACGGAGAGTGCTCCTTCGCTGCCATCGATGAGATCAGGGGAATAGTAGAAGAGAACGGTTCGCAGGCCATCATCGGCGTCGGAGGCGGAAAGGTCGCCGATACCGTAAAGGTCGTGGCGCATCAGTGCGGTCTTCCCTTAGTCATTGTTCCGACTATCGCCGCGACAGACGCATATACCAGTGCCGCTTCTCTTATTTACAGGGATGACGGAACAGTAGAAGACGTTCAGAATTTCCCCCACAGCCCCGACGTTGTCCTGGCGGACACTAAGGTTCTCGTAAAAGGACCTGCACGTTTCTTTGCGGCAGGGATGGGTGACGCCCTTTCCACTTTCGTAGGCGGAAGCGTATGTGTAGATAACAACTTTGACAACCACTTCGGCGGGCTTGGTACGGTAACAGGTTATCATGTCGCGAAGCTTTCATATGACCTTCTTTTCAAATACGGCAGACAGGCTTATCTGGCGGCCCAGAATCACGTTGTGACAGATGCTTACAATATCATTACCGAAGTCAATATTCTTATGAGCGGAATGGGCTTTGAAAATACCGGCTCCTCGCTCGATCACCTGTTCTATTTCGGTACTCTCGGCCTTCCGGGACGTGAGGAAAAAGTAGTTCATGGAGAAGGAGTAGCATTCTCTGTATGCTGTATGCTCGTACTTCAGGGTGCTTCAAATGAGCAGCTCGATGCGGTATACCGCTTCAACAGGGATGTAGGACTTCCCATAACTTTCGAGGATATGGGGCTTGAGTATCTGACGGATGAAGAGCTTGATATGATGAGCAATAATGTGCTGAAAGAAGCATTTGTCGTACATCATCCTTACGATGTTACATTTGAGATGATAAGGAGCGCTTATATCGCTGCGGATAAGATCGGCAAAATGTATCATGAGGGAGGAAGCCTTCTGTAAACTATCGGTAAATACGGTGATCAGATATCTATGAGATGATCGATTGTACAGGGCGGTACCGGATGGAGCAGTACCGCCCTTCTCATGTTCTGAATTGAGCAGCGATATGTGTATTTTGCACTATAGTGATACAAAATTCACATATGTGTTCGTTGACATTTCACACATAAATGTATAAACTAGGAATATAAATAAAATCTAAACAGGAGGGTGCTATGGCAGATGAAGTAATGCGTCTTGAAATGAAGAACATTTCAAAAAGCTTCGGTGGTGTTCACGCGCTGCAGAATGTCAGCCTGTCATTAAGGCCCGGAGAGGTACATGCTCTTTGTGGAGAGAACGGCGCCGGAAAGTCGACGCTTATGAAGATCCTTTCAGGGGCTTACTCGCGTGATACAGGCGAGATTTTTATCGACGGGAAACCAGTTAACATCAAGAACCCCAAGGACAGTGTCGATCATGGCGTTTCCATTATTTATCAGGAGTTTGCCTCGGTACCTGACCTTACAGTTGCGGAGAATATTTTCCTGAACCATGTCAGAGGGTCAAAGAACGTTATTAACTGGAAACAGCTGAACGCGAATGCCAAAGAGCTTCTCGACAGTCTCGGATTCGGACAGATCAATCCAAAATCAAAGGTAAGGGAACTCACAGTAGCCTACCAGCAGATCGTCGAGATCTGCAAAGCGCTTTCGACCAACTGTTCGATCCTCATTCTGGATGAGCCTTCCGCAGTTCTGGCGAACGCGGAGATCAGACAGCTGTTCGGTATCCTGAGAAAGCTTCGTGACGAAGGGAAGTCCATTGTTTATATTTCACACAGACTTGACGAGGTCTTCGAGATCTGCGACAGGATCACGGTCATGAAGGATGGTCAGAATGCCGGCGTAGTGAATACCGCTGATGTTACGGAGAAACAGCTTGTTTCTATGATGATCGGACGTGACCTCGAGTCCTATTTCCCGGAAAGAGAATCCCATATCGGCGATGTCATATTCGAGGCAAAGGATATCAAAGCAGGGAAGATGGTCCAGGGTGTTTCGTTCAAGGTACATAAGGGCGAAGTATTCGGACTTGCCGGACTGGTCGGAGCGGGGCGTACCGAGACCGTTCGAGCTATCTTCGGCGCGGATAAGATGGAATCCGGACAGGTCTTCATAAACGGTCAGGAAATAAAGCATTTCTCACCGAGGAACTCCATTGGGAACGGTTATGCGCTTCTTCCCGAAGACCGTAAGCGTCACGGCGTTCTTCTTAACCTTCCGATCCTTTATAACATGACGATCAGCTGCCTTCCCAAATTCTGTTCCGGCGGCCGTATAAGAAAGGCTGAAGAAAGAAAATTCGGTGACAAGATGGTCGACGCTCTGAAGATCAAGATCGGCGACAAGATGGACAATACCTCAAGCCTTTCAGGCGGTAACCAGCAGAAGGTCGCGGTCTCAAAGCTGATTGCTTCCGACTGTCACGTCTATATTCTTGACGAGCCGACGCGAGGCGTTGACGTAGGCGCCAAGATCGAGATCTACAAGATCATCAACGATATCGTAGCAGAAGGCAATGCTGTCATAATGATTTCCTCTGAAATGCCCGAGGTCATCGGCATGTGCGACAGGGTCGCTGTCATGCGGAACGGCAAGATAGCCGGTGAGCTTCAAAAAGAAGAAATCACGGAACAGAACATGATCGAATTATCAATGGGGGTAAATAAGGTATGAGTGAAGCTGCAAAAAGGGGCGGTTCAGCCAAAGCGTTTTTAGTTAAATACAGTCCGGTCATTATACTGGCAGCTCTTGTAGTGGTATCCAGTATTATTTCTCCGGTGTTCTTAAGTGTACAGAATATTTATAACGTGCTTCGTCAGCAGGCGCCGTATATCATGGTAGCTCTCGGTGTTCTTATGACGATCCTTACCGGCGGTATCGATCTTTCGGCCGGTTTCCTGATTTCCGTATCGCACGTATTCCTTGCGGCCGCGGCAGCCTGGTGGGGATTCGCTTCAGGCGGCGGAATCGTAGTAGCGATCCTTCTGTGTCTTGCCATCGGTTTTGCGTTTGGCTGCGCGAACGGTTTCCTCGTTGCTAAAATGAAGCTAGCGGCGTTCATTGCCACACTGGCAGTAATGATGATCGCAAAAGGTCTTTCCTATATCATCACCGGTGGTTCGCCGATCAAACTTCCGCTTGAAGCTGAAGGATGTGAAGGCGCGGACGCTCTTATCGCTTTCGGTCAGAGCGGAGACCCCGTTATCGGACTTCCGTACGCTGTATGGCTCGCTATCGCAGTCGTGATCATTTTCTGGTTCATCATGAATCAGACCATGTTCGGACGTATGATCGTTGCTTCCGGTTCCAATAAACAGGCCGTTCACCTTGCAGGTGTTAATGTAGATAAATACATCTTCAGCGCATACGCGATTTCCGGTTTAATGGCCGGTATTGCCGGTTTCCTGATCTGCGCGCGTGCCGGTGTTGCGACATCCACGAACGGTGACGGATATGAACTCGATGCCATCGCGGCGTGCGTTATCGGAGGCGCCAGTCTTTCCGGCGGCAAGGGCGGTGTACTGATGACGATCTGCGGTGTTATGATCATGGGCCTGATCGGCAACATCATGAACCTGTTGTCGGTAGCGTCCTATCCGCAGCAGATCATCAAAGGTCTTATCATCATCGGCGCGGTCGTCATGAACGGCATGACGCAAAAAGACGAGTGATCATCTTCCGGATGGCGGCAGAGCGCATGCCGCGTTCACGTGGCAAAGGGCCCTGACATCTGACGGAGAAATGATAATCAACTGTTGGTTCAGGTTTAAAAATGAATACTTCATTTTTAGAAGCAGCATTTTAAAAGGAGGAAAGAAAATGAAAAGAAGCAAATTAATCAGTGGACTGCTTGCTGCAACTCTGGTTGCGGCGCTTGTATTCACAGGCTGCGGCAACAGCGGCAGTCAAGCATCATCAGCAGCATCATCTGCGTCATCAGCAGCATCATCATCTGCATCAACGACATCAGCTCCGGCAGCTGAAGAAAAGAAGGAAGAAGTCAAAGAAACTGCGGATGAGACAGCTGAAGCAGTAGTAGAAGCTGGAGCAGAAGTTGAACAGGCTGAAGCAGAAGTAGAAGAGGCTGTAGATGCAGCGGCAACAGGCGAGACCCTTTCCGGTGAAGAACGTTCCAAACTGGAAGTATACAACTATGTAGAAGATATCGCGTTCGGCGGCATCCCGACTCCTTATCTTGAAAGCAGAGCAGACATCGAAAAAGCTCTTCCGGCTGCCGGCGAGACCAAAAAAGATCTCCATCTCGGATGGTCCACATGGACACTTTCAAACTCCTACTTCGCAGGAACCCAGATCGGTTTCGAAGAGCAGTGTGATAAGTACGGATACAAACATACATTCCTTAACTCTGACGGCGATCCCACTCAGCAGAGCGCTGACATCGACACCCTTATCACCATGGCCGTAGACGGAATCATCGTTGACCCGCAGGATACCCAGAGCCAGCTTCAGGATGCCAAGAGAGCAGTTGCTGCCGGCATCCCGGTCATCGCTTCTGGTGTTCCCTTCGGCGCGGACGCACCGGTCATCACCACTATCACATCCTCCAACTTTGAGGGTGGATATATCACAGGTATGTATGTTGCAGAGCAGTATCCGGAAGACCTTACCATGGCTTACATCATTGGTATGATGGGACACCCGGTAGCAAATGCCCGTGCGAACGGATTCCTTTGCGGATTCGTTTATCAGCGTCAGATCCAGCAGGGTACAGCTCTTCCCTATCGTGAGGAAGCTATGCTTGAAGGCTACAACCTCTTCAAAGAGCTTGAAGCTAACGGCTCCGTTAAATCTGATGAATACGGCATTGACATCGTTGCGGTAGGTTACGGTTCATGGTCAGAGATGGAAGGTATGACAGCTGCTGAAGATATCATCACAGCTCATCCGGAAATCACCCACATCTTCGCTGAGAACGACCATATGGGCGAGGGCGCTTACAAAGTAGTTAAAGAGCGTGGACTCGAAGATCAGATCACGATCTCATCTGCAGCAGACGGCGACGCTGTTGGTATCGGCCTTGTAAGAGACGGACATCTCATGACGACCGGTTACAACAACTCCGTAGCTATTTCCAAACGCTGCGTAGACCTCTTCCATGACATCTTCGAAGACGGCTACGATGCTAACAACATGCCGATCATGACCGCTCTTCCTGTTATCTGCGTAACAGCTGACAACTGGGAAGACGTTTATGAGGAAGGCTCGGATTACGCGAAAGAACTTCCGATCGAGTTCATCACTGTTGATGAATACAACGCTATGAACGACTAAGCGGAAGAATCCGTAATCACAGGATCATTAAATAAGTATCGGCAGGCGGCGGA
>CADBRG010000163.1 GCA_902797015.1 uncultured Lachnospiraceae bacterium | reverse complement strand
CAATGCCGCTGGCCGGACTCGAACCGGCACGGGGTGAACCGCTTGATTTTGAGTCAAGTGCGTCTGCCAATTCCGCCACAGCGGCATGTGCCATAGTGGGCAACAGCGAATCCCCTATTATTATAAGAGAATCGCTCACGCCCACTTAGAATAACAAGTATGAATTTAAATGTCAAGAAAGATCCTTGTACTGTTCAAAGCAGTCAAATGTTGCAAAATAATCTTTCGGTGTTTCTGCTCTTCTGATCAATCTTGCGGTTCCGTCTGTCTGCAGCAGAAGCTCCGCTGATTTCAGACGGCCGTTGTAGTTATAGCCCATCGCATAGCCGTGGGCGCCGGTGTCATGGATGATCAGGTAATCTCCCATCTCGATCTCCGGCAGCATACGGTCAATCGCAAACTTGTCATTGTTCTCACAAAGCGAGCCTGTCACATCATACATCTTCGTGCACGGTGCGTCTTCTTTACCTGCAACCGTAATGTGATGATATGCGCCATACATCGCCGGACGCATCAGATCTGCTGCGCACGCATCTACACCAATGTATTCCTTATAGGTGTGCTTTTCATGGATCGCCTGTGTCACGAGGCATCCGTACGGTCCGGTCATAAAACGGCCCATCTCGGTAAAGATCGCAACATCACCCATGCCGGCCGGAACAAGCACTTCATTATAAACACGTTCAACACCGGCACCGATCGCATAGATATCATTCGGTGTCTGATCCGGCTGATAAGCAATGCCCACACCGCCTGACAGATTGACAAAATTGATGGTCACGCCTGCCTTTTCACGGATCTCCAGGCAAAGCTCAAACAGTGTCTTTGCCAGTGTCGGATAATAATCATTGGTTACTGTATTGCTGACTAAGAATGCATGCAGGCCGAAACGCTCTACGCCCTTTTCCTTTAAGATCCGGTAACCCTCGATCAGCTGATCCTTGGTCAAACCGTACTTGGAATCACCCGGATTATCCATGATGCCGTTACTCAACTGATAAACACCGCCCGGATTATAACGGAGGCACATCGTTTTCGGGAACTCACCTGCCACACGTTCAAAATACTCGATGTGGGTAAAATCATCCAGATTGATGATCGCGTTCATCTCTTTTGCCTTCACAAATTCTTCCGGCGGTGTGTCATTGGAAGAAAACATAATGTCATCTCCTGTCATACCAACCTTTTCAGAAAGCATCAGCTCTGTCAGAGAAGAACAGTCTGCGCCGCAGCCATACTCTTTTAAGATCTCCATGATAAACGGGTTCGGCTCAGCCTTTACCGCAAAATATTCACGAAATCCCTTATTCCAGGAAAATGCTTCTTTTACTGCCTGCGCATTTGCGCGGAGACCTGCCTCATCATACAGATGAAACGGAGTCGGATAAGTCTTTACGATCTCTTTTATCTGCTCTAATGTTACAAATGTCTTTTTGCTCACGTAATACTCCTTTGATACTTCTAACGGTAATACTTTGGCATCATACCATACTTTATCTTGATAAAGCAAGTCAGCAGGCAAAACTGTTAGTTTTACCTGCTGATTACGTAGGTTTATCCTGTTTTACGAATATCTAATCCTCTCGCAAACCGATTTCTGATCTGTTCTCTATTCCATCACAGCCGGAATCTCTGCAGCTTTTCCTGTACGCTTCAGTACATAGAAACCGTCATCCAGGCAGGTTACATAGATGTAGCCACGATCATCTACGCAGCAATCCTCTGTTACTGCATTACGCGGTCCCGGGAATCCTTTGAAATAAGACTCTTCCGGTGTCTTGTTCGGATTTGGCGGAATGAAGTAAGCCACTTCTTTGATGTAGTACGGATCACGCACGTCAAAGATACGAAGGCCTGCTGCAAAGTAGCAGTTGTAAACCAGTGCATTACTCTGCTCAAGCCACGGCTTGTTGCTCATCGGCTCATGCACATTGTGCGGTCCGAACGGTCCCTGGCATCCTAAGTTCATTACGTTGAAGTTCGGATACGGGAAATCTTCCGGAACTTCCGGATACGGGAATTCTGCGATCAGTACCGGGTTGGAAGGATCTCTGACATCGACCATGTGGATGTTGTTCATCGCCTGTGCATCCTCGATCGATCCCGGCGGGAAGAACTGGAAGCGCTCACCTTCATTGGTAACAACACACAGATCTCTGCCCGGAAGCGGAAGTGCCGTATGTGTACGCGCACCAGCCAGACGGGATGAGAATGTCGGCTGAAGCTTTAACTGGCCCATGCATTTGATTCTGGTAACATCTGTTGCATCCAGTACATACAGACCATCGCCGCAGTAGCCGCAGAACATGATGCCGTCATCTCTGCGGAATGGCGGTCCATGCATCCATCCCTTATCCATGAAGGACGGAACATGTGCTGCATGATGATCAACAGTTCTGCCCGGATATCCGTCTACGAACTGCTCCGGTGACCACCAGTTTCCGACTTCCTTCGGATTGGTCGGATCAGAAATATCAACGACACGTACGATCATCCCCTCCATACGCATATGCTCACAGGAAAGATAAACATATGGGCCACCATTATACATAAAACGATGAACGCCGATGGAGTGCGGTACGCCACAGTCCCAATATCCCAGGAATTTCGGATTTTCCGGATCTTCCTTCAGGGAATAAATACGGATACCAACCTCACACTTCATGTTCATCAGCTCAGACTGCTCAACCAGCGCACCAGGGCCGGAGCCTGCAGTCATCGCACAGATCAGCAGGTCATCTGCTACCTGCAGCTTTGGTGTAGAAGTCGTCGGATATTCTTCCGGATCAAGCAGTTCAAAATGCTTTACAAAGCGTGTATGCTCCGGATCTGTAACTTCAGAGATCATAACACCGTTCTGTGTTCCGCCGAAGCAGGAACCATACAGATAGTATTTACCCTCTTCCGTCTTGTACAGCTGCATCTGGAACATGCCACAATTGCCGTCAAGATTGTTAAAGTCGAGCACTTCCAGGTTCTTAATATAACCATTGTTGCCCGGACCTTTTGCATAGAACATATCTGCCATACAACTTTCCTCCTTTTTATATGTTGCGATGTATAAAATCTACGAATAGACTTAATCACCCTATATCGTATATCTTATATGATTTGCCTTGCTACGTCAAAGGAATTTTTCTTTTCCCGCCGCCCCTACTTCGTCTCATTTGGGGCATCTGATGCTTCCTTCCCGGCAAGACGTCCAAGAAAGTCTTCCGGATCTGCCAGATATGCTTTGGCGTCCGCCTCGCAGCACGCCCACGCCTCCTTCAGCTGATCCAGCCTGCCCTTTCTTCTGGCACGCGGCTCCATGCCCAAAAACCCCTTCGCGTTATAAAGGACCATGTTCATCTTATCATCCAGAGATAAGTCATTTGCACCGGCAAGCACCTTCTTAAACAGCGCATCCACATGCTCCTTCAGCTTAGCTGTCTTCTCCGGATCTGCCAGCACCCCTTCCCTGTCCTTCATGTACTCCGAAAACAGGCTGACATTCTCCCAGCGCGTCCGAATGCTCTCCGGATCATCAAACCGGTCAAAGTAAACGTCCATACTGCCAAATTCAAACGCCAGAAACTGAATCCGCGTCTCCTCACTCTTTGTCATCAGATAGATCATCGGGCTCTGCGTATAGACAGGATGGAAACAGATTTCCATTGCCTCTGCATAAAATGGCATTTCTTTCTTTTCTGAGGTCTTCTTTCTAAATGAAAACATACTTCTCTCCTATCATTTTTTAATTGACACGGACTCCTTTCTATAGTATAGTTTGTAAGTCGGCGAAAGCCACAAGCTGATGTAGCACAGTCGGTAGTGCGTCGCATTGGTAGTGCGGAGGTCACGGGTTCGATTCCCGTCATCAGCTGCAAAGCGGGTATGAATACCCGCTTTTTTTTGTTTGAGTAACTATTCAGTCCCGCCACCTTCATTCGTAATATTTTGATTTATACATGTTCCAACAGAGATATCAAAATATT
>CADBRG010000162.1 GCA_902797015.1 uncultured Lachnospiraceae bacterium | reverse complement strand
TCCGGGCTTAGCCTCCTCTTTTGAGACTCTTGCTGTCGTGTTATAAAGGCCGTTCGCCGTCAGCCGGCCGTAATCCCAACCGTTTCCGCAGTGGTTGATCACATACGAAACAAATCCGGAACAGTCAAAGCTCGTTGACGGACTGGATCCGCCCCATACATACGGGTATCCAAGGTATTTCTCGGCCTCACGGATCATGTTTGCGAACCGTTCATCAGTCAGTGCTTCCGGCGGAATCGTATAGCCGCCGCTCCCGGTTCCTGCATTGGCGTAAATGTCGTTTTCAAACAGCTCCGGCCTGTTGCCTTTGAGTTCCTTTAACAGCTCGTATCTTGCCAGCCCGTCTTCCGTCAGGCCGATGTGCTCTGCAGCATAGTCGATGCCTCTGTTATCCAGGCTGACCGTCACCGTATCACCGCTGATCCCTGTCCGCACCGTTACTTCCGTCGTCCCGTTGTCATCCGCTATATAGGCTTCCCATTTCTTATGGCCATGTGCGGATGCCTCCGCATGGCTGTCATAATAGACATCAAAGTCCACGCCATATCTTGCGAATGCGCCGGTATCTTCCACGGTATATTCGATGCCGTTCATGATGACCTTTGTCCCAAGCGGTACGATCGGGTTCTTTGCATCCACTGCCAAGGTGTGATTCCCTTTTGGGACCGTTCCGCTTGCTGTCCTGCCGCCTGCCCATTTTCCGCAACAGATCGCACAGTTGCAGTATCCGCTGGTCGTTACCGTTCCGAGAGACTGTCCGACACGAACTGTTTTGGAACCTTCCTCCGGTGATGCGCCGTTAATCTTAAGGTCGTACTGGAGTGCAAGGATCTTCTTTAAGTCTTCTTCCACATCCTTTGCTTTGTAGTCTTCATGCAGGACCGTAAGGAGTGCTGCCAGTTCGTACGGGTTATGACCGATCCCTGCCACATCAAATTCATAGTTCTCATAACCTGGATAATCGCTTTTCACCCTGTCGATCTGGTCTTTTAAATCCTCCTCTAAGTCACGGTACATGCGCTCCGCCTTTTTGATGTCATGATCAGTTGCCGTATAGGACGAGGCTATGACTGCATTCGTAGTCCCCTGCAGAACGGTACTGGCTGCTGTCACCGATGCAGATACGATCACGATCAAAAGGATGACTGCCGCCGCTGTAATGAGCAGTGCCTTCGGGTTGGTTCGGATCGCCATGATCAGCCGTCTCGACCGCTTTTTGGTTCTGATCGTGTTCCTGCGGAAAGCATTGGTATGCCATCCGGCTGTTCTTGCTGTTCCTGTCATCCTTCCCGTTCTTGCTGCAGCATACTCCTGTTGTAGCGCCCGCTTCTGCCAGCGTTTCGAGAGCGGATTGACAGAACCGTATGCTTTTTCTTCTGTATTCCGTCTGCCGAAAAACTTCCCGGCATAACTGCCGGTCTGCGCCGCCTCATTTCTTACAGTATCTGATACCGTTTTGCCGGCATCCTGTCTTTTGTGTCTTATCCGTCTTTGAATCCTTCCGGTCACGTTGGCGGCAGTTCTACCGGCTTCTTCTGTCATATCGCCTGCTTTACGAAATGCCTCACTGCCGGGATTATCATCTGCGTACCGCGTGACTGTATCTTTTGTTTTTGTCCAGACAGTGCCCGCTGCACCGAGTCCGGCAGTTGCAGCATTCCTTCGGAAACGCGCCCCCTGCATTTTGTCAGGCACTTTTTTTGCCGGATCGATTGATTCAATAGCTTCTTCTGCAACATCAGATATTGCTTCTGTAACACTTCCTGCTTCCCGCCTTACACTTCCGGTCTTCTTTCCATAGATCCGCTCATATCGGTCTGTCTGGAACTTACGCCTTCTCGATGCTGTGCCCGCCGATTCCCCCTGCAGCTTCTCTGCAGACGGGGAGCGCGCCTTGCGCTCAGGCTTTCTCTTCTCTCTGTCCTCCTCAAAGGACAGCTTGCTGTTCTCAAGATCCATCGCCATTCACCTCCAGGCTCTTCTGGTAATCCATCGTTTCTGCCAGCTTCGTGGTCATGATGCGGTACAGTTCCGTATCCTTCGGGAAATGGTCCTCAAACGGCAGTATCACATCGCCAAAAAATAACAGCCCTACGCCTTCCCCCGACTGGGTCACGTACGAGAGCTGATGTTCTGAGATATTGAGTTGTTTTGCGAGGATCGCGCGGTCGCCCGGTGCCTGGTTGAGCATATAGATAAAATCGGAGTTATCAAAGATGTTCTCGACTTCCCGGCTCGATAACAGATCTTTTACGTTCTGCGTGATACCGGTCGGGATACCGCCCCATTTACGGAACCGTTTCCAGATCTCCACACTGTAGGCCGCTGTCTGTTCTTCCCTGAGGAGCAGATGGAATTCGTCCATATAATAGCGGGTGGTCTTTCCTTCCCCGCGGTTCTTTGTGACCCTGCCCCACACCTGATCCTGTACGATCAGCATGCCGATCTTCTTAAGCTGCTTACCGAGTTCCTTGATGTCATAGCATATCAGGCGGTTTTTGATGTCCACGTTCGTCCTGTGGTTGAACAGGTTGAGAGACCCTTTGACATAGATCTCCAGTGCCGTTGCCACATGGTGTGCTTCCCGCTCCTCCTGCTGTTTCAATGCTTCATACAGGTCTTCCAAAAGCGGCATGTTTTCCTCTTTCGGATCCTGCAGGTAATCCCGGTAGATCATGTGGACACAACGGTCGATGACCGTCTTTTCAATCGGGGCAAGCCCTTCCTTCCCGCCTACGATCAGTTCGCAGAGAGAAAGGATGAAATCGGATTTTAATGCCACCGGATTGTCCTCTTCCGAGTAATTCAGGTTGATGTCCATCGGGTTAATGAAATGCGTGCTGTTGGGGCTGATCTTTATGACCTGCCCGTTCAGCCGTTTTACCAATGCCGTATACTCACTCTCCGGATCACAGACGATGATGTCATCATCCGTTGCCAGGAAGACATTTGAGATCTCACGTTTTGCCGAAAAGGATTTACCTGATCCCGGTGTACCCAGGATCAGTCCGTTTGGTGTCTTAAGTGTCTTTCTGTCTCCCATGATAAGATTCCCTGACAAAGCATTCCTGCCATAGTAAAGTGCTTCCGGTCTGTCCTGGAAGAGCTCCTGTGTGGTATACGGGATAAAGATCGCCGTACTCGATGTGGTCAGGCCACGCTCGATCTCGATCTCGTTATCGGCCAGCGGAAGGCTGGAATTCAGTCCCCGCTCCTGTTGAAAATCGAGGCGCTTTAATTCACAGTTTCTCTTCTGTACAAGACTTGATGTCAGGAGAATATTGTTCTTCAGTTCCTGTTCTGTTTCCCCGGTATTTAAGATCAGAAATGTCAAAAGAAACATCCGCTCGTTCTGGCTCTGCAGCTCTCTTAAGAGTGCTTTTGCGTCGTTGCCGTACGTTACCAGGTCCGACGGGATGATATCCATGTCATATCCCGCCCTTACAGCCTTTTTCTGTTCTTCGATCTTTGACCGGTCAAGCTCTGTGATGATATGCTTCACCTGCTTAACCGCCTGATTCTGATCGACGGAACGGATATGCATCGTAATGATCTGGCTTGACTCCGTATCTAAAAGATCCTTTAACATCTCGTCACTGATCTCTGATGCTGTTAAAGACACATAAGACACTGCACAATGAAGTTCACCGATCATAAATGTCCGTACTCCCTTAAATGACAGAGAGCTTGGTGCGATCACATCCTTTACCGACAGGCCGCTCTCCGGCAGACGTTTCCAGTCAAAATGAAACCGCTCATCATCCCCCATGTGATACATGCCGTGCATGAGTTCCAAACGTTCCCTCCCGTCCAGAAGATGTGTATGCACGCCGATCCTCCTGAAGTTGTTCAAAAGATCCATCTGGATGCGGTTCAGTCTGGGCTTTGCCTGTCTGATGGAATCCGCCTCGATGCCGAATGTCAGGTACTTGGTCTTTGTCAGGCCGTTGTTTCCCTGGTCGACCTGCATCCTGAGCATCCTCGTATACTCCTCCCTGACATCATCAAAGCCGTCTCTTCGTTTCGGGATCCGGATGCTCTTATCAAATGCGGCCCGGTCTGTACTGTGATTAAAAAAAGACAGCTCGAACATGACCGAACTGTCAAAAAAGTTTAAAAAGCTGCACCATTCCTCAAAGATCGCCGCCTGATCCTCTTTTTGTGCCAGCTGATAGTTGATATCAAAGAACTGTATCGTTCTGGTATAAAAGCCTTTCCTTACCCTGCAGGTCCCGTCCGGGAACATCCGCTCAAACGGAATGGAATCCTGCACGGTCGTCGGATATTTCTCATCTCTTACCGCGCGGCGGATGATCCCTTCTGCCTGCTTTCTTTCTTTTCTGTTCAGAGAGTCCGGAAGGCCTGCGGCGGCCGTTTTTGTGTTCCTTCCGCCCGGTCCGCTCCACATGCTCTTCCTTCCCGCTCTTCCTTTTTTCTGCCTCATTGACAATCTCTCTTACCTCCTCTTCCGCGCGGTTTATCCTCATCAGCGCGGCATAATCATTGTTTGTCCGATAGATCCTTACCTTCGGCCGTAAGAAACGGCTCTCGATATAGTGCCTTGCGATCACTTCTAAAGGCTGTCCGTCCTTTTCATACATCGCAAGCAGAAACATCGGCATCATGATAAAGATCATGCACATGCAGGCGAGACTTGCGTTGCTCACATGCCGGATCGCCAGAAATGACGGAATGCCGATTGCTGCCGCAATGGAAAAACAGATCAGCTGTCTTCTGGTCAGGTTCCAGAACAGCTTTGTTTTCACTTTGGAGAGATCGCGCGGCACAGGTACATATGCTGCCATATAAGCTCCTTTCATTTATCTTGCATTGAAGATGCTCTTTGCGAGGCTTCCGCTCTTAAACAGCGTGAAGCATAAGAGCACCGTGTATCCGACAATGCCCCACATCGATGCGACGACATGGTCTGAGAACGTCACGTTCTTAATGAGCACGGCATAGATGCCTAAGCAGATCATGATCAGGAATCCCTGGAATCCCAATGCTGCCAGTGCCCTTAGGAAGTTTTGTCCCATCTGGCTTTGTTCCCTGTTCGCGAATGTCGCAAACGGGATCGGTGCAAGGCTTGTCATCAGATAGATCTCGATCATACGCCCGTATACGATGACCATTATGATCACAGAGAAGATCTGGATCAGGAACCGCACGATAAAGGACTGCAGGAACAATCCCAGAAGGGCGCCCTCGTTCATCCCCTGCAACGTTTCCTTAAACGCATCCATATCTGCCGCCGCAACTGCAGCGTCTCTTGCGATCAGACCGCCACTCGCATTTACCACATGCTGGGCGACATCAAAGACCGCCATCGTGATGTTGAACGTATTTGAGATCAGGAGTACCGCCACGAATGTTTTAAAGATCCATTTAAAAAAGATCCATGTCTCAAAATTGGCCAGGTTGTTATGGTCAATGATGAGCTGGATCAGTTCGATACATGCGATAAATGTCAGGACCAGTCCCGCAATCGGCAGGATCACGGTCTCTGACAGGTTCCTTATCATTTCAAAGATCTCCGGTGAAAACTGGGATGGTGTCATCCCGACGTTCGTGGCGACTTCCCCTGTCCTCTGGTTGATGGCATCAAACATCCCTGTGAAGTTGTCCATGATGCCGTTGATCAGGATCTCTTTTAACCAGTCTGATATCTTCTGGAGTAAAGTGTCCAAAGATCACACCCCCTCCCTTAACCAAACAGACCTTTCAATAGCGGTACCAGGGTGGTTCCGATCACGATCACGCCACCGCCTGCCATGAGCTGCTTGATGCCCTGGGACTTCGCACCCGGGTTATCTGCGCCGTAACCTTCCATGAGGTTAACGCCGCCCCAGATCCCGAGACCGGCGCCGATGGCGATCACGAGCATCTGTAATACATTTACTGCACTGTTGAAAAATGCCATATATCATGTCCTCCTTCTGTAATTTGTCTGCCCTGTTTTACTGTTTACAACCTCCTTTCCGGCTGGATTTGGGCATAAAAATAACCCACGTGGTTTTGTTTCCACGTGGGTATGTAAGAAAGGCTGTGCCATCTACTTTGTTATGTTATCTGACATTTTTAAAATGTACATTCCATCATGGAATGTATCAATGTAAATGTAACCTCGGTCATCCACTACCACATCTTCCGTCGTTGCAATAAACGGACCTGGCATTGGTACTTCAAAACACTTTTCAGTCGGGTTCGGCGGAATAAAATATGCCAGTTCCTTGATATAATAAGGATCAGACACATCATATACTCTCAGGCCGGCATGGAAATAACAACAGTACACAAGATTCGGATTGTCCTGAAGCCATGGTTTACCCATTGGTTCATGGATGTTGTGTGGTCCGAAAGGTCCCTGTGCGCCAATTCCGCAATCATTAAAATTCGGGAACGGAAACCCCTCTGGCACTTCCGGATATGGGAATTCTGCTACCAATGTCGGATCATACGGATCTGAAACATCTATCATGTGCAAGTTGTTCATGGGCTGTGCACCGGCATGTTTTCCTGACTTCATCTTCTCTTTGTCAAAAAAAGCAAATCGTTCGCCCTCATTTGTTAATACTGCAAAATTTCTTCCAGTCAAAGGCAGATAGGTATGTGATCTGGCACCACAGTACTTTCCAGAAAACGGTGGCTGAATTTTAATCTGTCCCATTTTCTTTGGCAAGGTCGGATCAGAAATATCCAATATGATGCCACCGGCACCAAAGTATCCCATAAACAGCTGCTGTCTGTCATCTCCTGTCAATGTGCATGCGTGACACATAGACCAATCCATACGTCCATCATGATCTGTCGGATATGAACCCCTGTCCATCCCGTCAACGAATTGTTCCGGCATCCACCATCGGCCACACTCAACAGGATTTGTCGGATCCTCTATATCTAGGATTCGGACAATAAATCCTCCAAATCCCGGACACTCTGCCGGCATATAAACATATCTTCCGCCATTGTAGGCAAAACGATGCACGCCGATTCCGTTCTCGACGCCCGTTTCCCAGTGTGATAACAGCTTCGGATTCTCAGGATCTTCCCTCAGATCATATATATTCAATCCTCCGATCGCCTGGTCACCCGGCTCCGTTCCGTGAAGAAATGGGATGCCGCCGCCCAGTGCTGCAACCATAAGACCATCTGCTACCTGGATTTTAGGCGTTGACTGCGCCTTATATTCATTCGGATCACAACATTCAAAGAATTTAACAAATCTTGGATTTGCCGGATCAGTCACTTCTATTATATTCCATCCTGCACCTTTAAAAGAACCCAGATACATATAATATCTGCCATCTTCCGTCTTATGCAATGCCATCTGAAACGCCATGATTCCATTTAAATCATGATATCCGACAACCTCAAGATTTTTGATATAACCCTGATTGTTTTCACTTTTTGCGTAAAATGGAACTTTTAACATACTAGCCTCCTAATTTAATGATCTTGGCACACCATTTTCATCAATCTGAAAATAGTAAAACTGCCCTTTTTTGTTTCCGTTCAGCCATTGATAATCACCCTGAATTGCATTGATCACAGGGGATGCCGAAAACCACTCCGCGATTTTTTCCTTTTCTGTTTTCAAATCATCTGGTTTCGGTCCAAGTGCCAGTTCCTCCATGCATTGCTTCCATGCATATACTGCATTGTAAATATCAGGAGTGATGTTTGTACTGGGGTCTTGACCGTCATGATCATTACGATATGCCTGTAACAGTTTCTGCCATTCCTCCCCCTGATACCCGACATCAAACTTGTTCCAGATATATGTTCCTTCCATAACCGTTCGGTTCTGCCGGAACATATTATAATCATTGCTTGCAAAAGAAGCCGTAACTCGTCGCCCTTCTGTCACTCCGCGCTTTCTGATTTCTGAAACAAATTTTACATATTCTTCGGAACGGGCTAAAACCACATATCCGTCAACTTTTGCATTTAAAGCTTCTGCAACTGCATTCATTCCCCCATTTTCCGTCAGATCCATTTCAACAACCGCTTCTGCCGACATATTAAGTTCATTTAAATATGCTTTCAAAGCTTCAGATGTTTCTATTTGCGCTGTTTCGCCTTTTGTCACAACGATAGCTACTTTTTCTATATCCGGATTCAGTTCTTTCCATTCCCTGACAGCTTCGAGTTCATCGTCAGTGGAATCGCTCATGTACGAAATACCGTATGGTGCAGCCTGTAATCGTAATGTTTCAAAGGAATACGCTGCAATATTAGGCGTTCCGGTATCAGAAATGATTTCCGCTTCTGCCGCAGTACCAACTGAATCAATTGGTCCAATGAAAAACCGGTTGGTTTCAGCAATCTCCTTTGCGTACTTTTTTACCTGACTTTCACTGTTTTGAGAATCATACAGCTCTATTTTGACTGGTATCCCCTGAATCCCACCGGATGCATTGATCTCATCAACAGCATACTCAGCAGCCCATAAAGCATCTTCGCCCAGATTGCTGATCTCACCGGAAACAGGAAGCAGCAATGGCAGATTGTATGTCACTTCCTCTTCTGCTGCCGAATCTGTTTTCTCTATGTCGGCTCCGCATGCGCAAACCAGGGACAGCAAGCATACAACTAATAGAGTACTGATTATTCTACATCTCTTTCTCATTGTCTGTCCCCACTTTCCGACAATTCAAACCAGAATGTACTT